>CAZGVZ010000107.1:484-10128 GCA_964529145.1 uncultured Fibrobacteraceae bacterium
GAATTCCACGGCACGGCCGCATCCGTAAGAGCGATCGACGTGCCGGTATTTCAAAGACTCGAACGCATCAAGGGAGATTGGGACGGCATCGCGGGCCGGATCCACGAATTGACGGCTGCGGAATCGCAAGGCTGGCTCGAAGTCATCTACGAAGGTGAAGAGGTCATCGGCGACCTGCGCGAGCGGCTGGAGGAAGCCGTTTCCGGAACCGGAGTGGAGATCCTCTGTATAAAGAACAACCGCATCATCGACCGTGTACTTGGACAAACACATCAAGAGGAAACACTCGATGACCTGAACGCGGATGACGTTTTCGAACGGTGCCTCGCCGTTCATGACGTACCTGACGACCAGCGGCCGGAGCTGTTCCGGACCTACCGGGAAGCGATCTCGTCTCTCCATGAGAGTGAAGACGATTTGCAGGCGAAACAGAGAGGCTGTCGATGAGAATCCTGCAGGTACGCTTCAAAAATCTGAACTCGTTGGTCGGCGAATGGGAAATCGACCTGACCCATCCGTCATTCGCGTCAGACGGCATCTTTACAATAGCCGGTCCCACCGGTTCGGGGAAGACGACGATCCTCGACGCCATATGTCTCGCACTTTACGGGAGGACACCTCGCCTGAACAAGGTCACAAAAAGCGAAAACGAGATCATGTCCCGCCGGACGGGCGAATGCTTTTCGGAGGTGACTTTCGAGACCCGGATGGGGCGTTACAGGTGTCACTGGAGCCAGCACAGGGCACGCAAGAAACCGGATGGAGATCTCCAGGTGCCGAGGCACGAGATTTCCAATGCCGATTCCGGTGAAATTCTTGAATCCGCGATCAGAGGTGTCGCCGGCCGGATCGAGACCGCTACCGGCATGGACTTTGACCGTTTCACCCGTTCTATGCTTCTGGCCCAGGGCGGTTTCGCAGCGTTCCTCCAGGCGGAACCGGACGATCGGGCTCCGATCCTGGAGCAGATCACGGGTACGGAGATCTATAGCCGGATATCAATCCGGATCCATGAGCGCCGGCGGGAAGAACTGGAGAAACTCGACCTGCTCCAGGCTGAAACGGCGGGAATCGTGATTCTTGAGCCGGAGCGGGAAATCGAGATCGGGCTGGCACTGGAGGCTAAGCAGAAAGAGGAGGCGGACCTTGCCTCCAGGTCCGTCGACACCGGAAAGGCCATTGCCTGGCTCATCGCCATCGATGGGCTGAAGAAGGAAATCATCGACCTGACCGATGAGGCAGGCAGACTGCAGAAGGATATCGATGGGTTCAAGCCGGATCGTGAAAAGCTTGACCGGGCCTTGAGTGCCGCCGTGCTGGACGGAGCATATGCAACACTCATCGCCGTCCGGAAACAGCAGGATGATGACAAAGAAGCATTGAAGACCGGGATGGTAGCTCTTCCAGGACTGGAATCCTCCGCAAGGGAACAGGCTGAAGCGCTGAAATTTGCTGAACTTAAGGCCAATCGAGTCAAAGAGGAACTGAAAGCCGCTGCACCCCTGCTGCAGAAGGTTCGTTTTCTCGATCAGAAACTCGCCGACCGGAAAAAGGCCATTGCGGAAGGAGAAGAGGGCTGCAGGAGGGATGAGGCGAAGATAGATGCGGACAGACGAGCTGGACTCGAACAGCGGGAAAAATGGTCAGGAGCTCGAAAACACCTGGAACTCACTGACGGGTATCTCAAAGAGCATGCACAGGATGAATGGCTGATCAGCAGCCTGGCCGGCATCGAGGAACAGTTGAACGGCCTGCTCTCCAGACAGAATGAGATCCTTCAAACAGAGGCCGATAAAAAAAAGGCCGCGAATCTTTTGAAACAAACCTCAAAGTCACTCGACGACTGTCAAAAGCGATGCGGCATCCGGAAGCGGGAACTCGACAACTACCTGCAACAGCTTCAGCAAAGCAAGGATGCTTTAAGCCGGTTACTTGGAGGCAGGTCATTGCGGGAATACCGTATCGGGAAGGAAACCCTGCTGCGTGAAATGGCCTTCATGAAGAGAATAGCGGAGCTGGAAGAACACCGTGCGAAACTCGAAGACGGCAAGCCCTGTCCGCTCTGTGGCGCCACCGGGCATCCTTTCGCGGAAGGGAATATTCCAGTCCCGGATGAAACCGAACGGAACATTGAAAAACTGACGGAGCTGATTGCTAAGGCAGAGGATCGGGAAGCAGCCATCAGGAAGCTTGAAGAAGCTGAAACCCTGGGCCGCGAAAACCTAATGGACGCTGAAAAACTCGAAGCGACAGCGGCTAATGAAAAGAAAAACGCGGAGAAAGCCCTTTCCGAGATAACGGACGGCCTGGAAAAACTCCGCGTCGATTTTACTGATCGTAAACTTTCCGCGTCGGAAAAACTCCTGCAGCTTGGTATTGCGGAGATCCCTGAAACGGATATCTCATCACTGCTCAGGAACCTCAAAGCAAGGCTGACGGCATGGCAGGTCCAGGCAAAGAAAAAGGCGGACCTCGAGAAACGGATCGCGGATCTCGAAAGTGAAATGAAGCGCCTGGATGCGGTGATCGAAACCCAGAACAGCTCCCTGGCTGAAAAGAGAGAGCGCCTGGAGAGCCTGAAAGAGGAACTCGCCAAAGTGAGAAACGAGCGTAGTGCATTGTATGGCGACAGGAATCCGGACGATGAGGAACTTCGCTTGAACAGGGCGGTTTCCGAATCCGAAAGTGCTGAAAAGCTGGCCAGAGACCGGCACAATGAACTGCAGCAAAAATGGAATTCCGCAAAGGTGCATGTCGAAGCTCTGAAAAGACGGATCGATTGGCGGGAACCGGAACTGAGAATACTGGAAACGGACTTCTCTGCAGAGCTTGTTCCGCGTGGTTTTCCAAATGAAGATGAGTTCCTGGCGGCAAGACTGTCCGATGAGCGAAGGACAGAGCTTTCGGCGAGGGCAGGGAGACTGGATGAGCGTCAAACGGACCTGAATGCCAGGCAAAATGATCGGGAAGCGCGTCTGGCCACGGAAATGGCCCGAAAGGTTACAGACAGGTCCCTGGAAGAGCTCGAACCACAATTCAAGGAGTACGAAAAATCGTTACAAGAGCTGCGGGACATTATTGCGGGTCTCAGACATACGTTGAGCGAAAATAGAGCCGCCAAAGAGCGGATGAAGGAGAAGCGAACGGCTATAGAGGCACGGAGGAAAGAATGTCGCAGGTGGGACGGCCTGCATGAATTGATCGGCTCCGCGGACGGCAAGAAGTACCGCAATTTCGCCCAGGGATTGACATTTGAAATTATGATCGGTCATGCGAACCGGCAACTGCGGAAAATGACGGATCGCTACCTACTGGTCCATGACGACACCCGGCCTCTTGAACTCGATGTTGTCGACAATTACCAGGCCGGTGAGATCCGGTCCACGAAGAACCTGTCCGGCGGAGAAAGTTTTATCGTCAGTCTTTCCCTGGCTCTGGGTCTGTCCCACATGGCCGGCAGGAATGTCAGGGTGGATTCGCTGTTCCTGGACGAAGGTTTCGGTACTCTGGACGAGGACGCCCTCGATACCGCCCTGGAAGCGCTCGCGAGCCTGCGGCAGGATGGCAAGCTGATCGGCGTGATTTCACACGTTCCTGCCTTGAAAGAGAGGATCAGCGCACAAATCCTGGTCACTCCCCTGACCGGCGGCAGAAGCCGGATATACGGACCCGGATGCAGCAGTATCCGTACGGTTTGACAGAAGCTTAATCTCGAGATGATAAAGAGGACGAGGCCTGATTTTTTGAGATCCTCGGGACGGCGGATTTCACGAACAGGTGCGCTTTTCCGGTCCGTCAGAAGCCGTTTCCGCCATCTATTCGGGTGATAATGAAACCTCGCAGGTCAGAGCGTCACAGGAGGTTTTTCGCGGGTACCCGTGTGCGGCGGGTAGTGAATCGTACGGAAGGGATTCGGTCATGGATTCTTGTCGTGACCTGTGCCGTGAGTGTAGACGATCGTGTCGACATTTTCCCTGGTGACCAGCCCGCCGCATTTGGAGGTTTCCAGCATTTCGTTGAGTACGGGAATGAATCCGTCGATATTTTCTTTAGTATCGACGATCTCGACCACCACCGGAAGATCAGCGGATAGATCCAGGATTTTAGCCGTACGGAGGCGGCTTGTCGGGCCGTACGACATGAGGCCTCGCCAGGCTGTGGCGCCCGCTAGTTTTCGGGACCGCGCTTCCCGTATGATGGCCTCGTACAGGGGTGTGTGCCTGTATTTGTCCAATTCACCGATAAAAATCCTTAACAGACCGGATTCACCAGCCAGACTCATAGTTGCCCCCTGAGGAAGAATTTAATGATGATAAGTCCGAGAACGAATGCCAGGGCGGCCCCGGTCAAGGTCCCCGTGAGATACAATGAACCGGCCAGATACTCCCTTCCCCTCACATATCCGCTCAATTCGTAGATGAACGAAGACATCGTGGTGAATCCCCCGCAAAGGCCGGTCGCCAGCAGGAGCCTCGCTTCACCCGAAAGCAGCGGCATATCGACCGACAGCCCGGTGACGATGCCTATGAGGAAGCAACCCGCGATGTTCGAAACGAGCGTTCCGTATGGAAAACGGTGGAAATCCTGAAAGAGAACCGTCATAAGATACCGCAGCATCGAACCTGCGAATCCGCCCGATCCCACGATGAGGAAAGGGACGATAGAGTTACTTACCGAATTCATATATTCTTGTCACTTGTGTCGATTCAATGAAAGATTTTCCGCGATCTCCGTTATTGAAAGGTTCGCGTTGATACGGTTTCGACCGCCCGGAACAGATTACCTGGCCAGATACATCCCTTTGGCCGCGGCTGTGTTCGCGAATCCGTGGTGCACATTAACCAGCAACTGTCCTTTGACGTTCCGATCGGGAAACGGCATATCCCTGCCGAGCAGGTCGCACAGGTGAAGCTTTCCTCCGTCGACGGCGTTCACGTAGATATGCTCACGGAAATCGGAAACATTCCGGCCATAGACCGGCGTGGGCGTGAAGATTTCCTCGTATTTCCATTCGGCATGCCACCTCAGCTCCATCTTGCCCGAAGCGGTCATTATTATGGGGAGGAAAACGTACTGGGAATTGGTGCTTCCGCTCCCGTTCCAGCGATCGCCCATATAGAGAAACCCGTTGGTGAACCCGGGAATCTTGAAAATGAAGCCGGGTTGCGAATCGAAGGTGGTGTTTTTCGAATCTCCGATGCAGGGGCTGCCCTTGCTCGTATAGGTGGCGCATACTTTGGAGGCTGTATAGTAGGTCGCGGGATTCGGTGTCCACCCCTTGCACTGGCTCGTTAATAAATAATACACATTGTTCCATTTCAGCACTCCGGGACCTTCGCAATGTGCATTGGTGACGACGTCGTTTTTGGTCACCGTGAGATAATCCTCCGATAGTTCCACCATCCGGATATCCGCGTTTATGCTCGATCCCCGGTTCGCCGCATAGCCGATATACGTCTTCCCGTCATCGTCGGAAAACATGCCGATGTCTCTGGATTGATTGTCGTTGGGCCTGAAATGTTCGAGAAATTTGTAGGGACCAGGAGCGCTGTCGCATACTGCGACGCCCTGGTGGGCGAGTCCGTAACTTCCCGCGTTCTCATAATGAAACCACATGACCCACTTTTTCGTTTTCCTGTTGTACGCCACCTTCGGCCGTTCGATGAAACCTCCCTTGAGTCCTTCGGTGGCGCCCGTATTCAGGGCGACCCCTCTGTATTTCCAGTTGTATAGGTCCTTCGAGGAGTAACAGGCCGCTCCCGCGGGGTTGCCGCGATGTTCGCCGAACCAGAAGAAGGTTCCGGTTTCCTCCTGATAGACGATGTTTCCCGCATGACAATCGATTTTTTTTCCGTCCACATCCATCCAGTCCTTTCCCGGCTTGAACGAGGTCTGGTTCGATGATGCGCGGGGCCGCGAGAGCGGAATGAACATGGTGGCGCAAAAGAGACAGTTGGCTATGAAATGGAACAATGAAGCGTGTTTCACGTGATCCCCCCCTGTGATACTATGCCGTGAAGACCGGACCAATACCTGCACGCTCTTCCGGGTGGGGATTTCGCGCAATTCTCCCTCCCTCCCGGATGACGGCGATAGCCCGGGCAGCGATGAGCCCATGATACCGGCGCCCGCGTGACGGATCGCATATTAAGGATCGTCCGATTATGTAATATACTGCCGGTATACAAGAAATACAGAATACAGAATAATGAGGAATGGGGGAAGGGAGTGATTCGAGAGACAAAATCCGTTCCGGATTCATGGTTCGCATAGGTTCGCCACCGGATAGATCAACTCGTCATCTCCTCGCCTATCCTGTGCTTCGGATAATAAACACGATTGATGCGAGACATCGTATCGCCGGTTCACCGCATTCTGAATTCTTCATCCTGAATAACCGAGCGGTCACATAAAATATCGGTACATGTGATCTTCGTCACATCTCACGTGGCTGAACTGAACTATTTTTGTGGATGGGCCAAAGAAGAGCACGGCTGATCGGCCCTATGGCCGTTGCGGGCCCGGTGGTGAAAGGATGGCCATGCTGTTTGGTAATGAGATGCCGTTCCCGGATAATCCCTCCTGCAGGAACTGTTTTTCCCGGCCCTGCAAAAGGCTTTTTTCCGGAAGGGTATACCCGGGCAAGTTCATTTTCGTCCACAACCGGGATTTTGTTACGCTGCCCTGTTATACACCGGTAGTTAAAGCCGACAACGGTGAGGAGGGCGTGGAAGCCGCGCTCACCGACGACATTGTTGTAGTGACCGGCAAGGTCACGGTCACCAACCCCAGGTGGAAGCATTCCGATGAAATCCGCAGGAATGAATCTCCCGATAAAACCCGTCTCGGTGATAGGATCACCCTTCTATTGGATGTCACGGGAATCGCAGAGGGAGCGCAGGTTACGTTCGATGTTTACGACGCCTCACGTACGCCGCCGCAGCGGATCGCGACCGTTCGGGGTAAAAATACCGGAGGTACCGCGAAAGCCGAATGGATCGTCGACGATCCGCTCGGATCGGGTCGAAACGCGGCGATCGAATTCGAAGGGGTGGCCAGGAGCAAGTCGAGCGAACGCGCACCTGTCGAGGTGGTACCCACACCCGCACTCTGGTTCAACATCGACCTGGACAATCCATATACCGACGATGACCGGATCATATTGCGCGCCTGCGACGGTTCCTCGGAGCAGGTGATACATCTCAAGGACATGCATGAAGCGAAAGAGGATATGGTGCTTCTTGTCTTCTCCGAGGCCAGGGAGGGAGTCACGTACGACATCATCTACGATCCCGGAGCGGAAGGGGAACCGGTCGTGTTCGAGTCGGGCGTGGAGTACGACTTTCTGATGGGAGAGTAGCGCCCCGGAACACTCCGGATCGCGTGATCGAGATCGGGATAAAAAGGAAGGATACGGGAAATGGCCGAATATAAAAGGATCGCGGCGAAGCTCCTGTGGCCGCTTGTCTGCCTTATCGCGGCATCGTGCGGAGAGAGGAGGGCTCCGGCTTCCAGGACCGGAGGACCCGCCTCCGAAAAGCCGGAACCGGTGGCGAAGGTCCCGGACATAGAGATCACCGCCACGGACGAGGATTACTGCACGGTATACTTCTCGATTATCCGTGATGAGGTGACGAGCCTCTACAGCGTGGGGTCGAATGGCAAAGGGTTCAAGAAAATCGTGGATGCGGAGGTCAAATCCCCCGCTTGGGTCTCACCCAACGGGAAGAGGATCACCTTCAACTCTCACTCTTCGGAGATGAGGGAGGATTGTCAGGCTGTGTATGACAGTGAAAGGGATACGCTTATCATGCTCAGGCAACCCCATGGAGGCGTAGGCTGGTACCCGCGCTGGTGGGATGACAATCATATCTATTACCGGTCCATGGGGCATATCTATATCCAGAACATTCATTCGGGGGAATACACAAAGATCACCACTGAGAAGATACGCAAGTGGCTCGATCCGGTCTGGGTTCCGGAGCTCGGCAGGTTCGTGAACGTCGAGGGGAGGCGGATCTGCACGTTTAAAAAGAACGGGACGGAGTATGAGTGCGACTCCCTTCCATGCATTCATCAGACCGCATATACCCCGGTCGTGGTGCAGTTGAACGGCGCTGTCATGGTCGCGTTCGAAACCGCGACTTCGTGGTACAGGGAGGGGGAAACACGCCCTCGTGTAAGATTCGTGATCGTAGACCTCCATGGCGACATTCACTTCGAGAACGACGGTTATCCTAATTTACAGCACAGGATCGGCGAGACCGCGTGCGATCCCTCCGGCAAGTGGATCTATTTTATCGATGAAATGACCATTGGCGGCTCGACAGTGGCGCTGGTAAAGAGGCACGCGTTCGGCGACAGGGGGCGCGAGCAGGTGGTTTTTTACAATGTAGATTCAAATTTCAACCTGATGAGTGTCTCCAGGGAGTAGCGTCGATGTATAACGGACTGTCCTCCTTTTTTCTCATGACCGGTGTTCTCGATAACGAGGGTAATGTCGTCGAAGGAACCCTGACTCCGGTGACCGACACGTTCATCGCCATACGCGGCCCGGAAAACTTTACAGTCGTGCGCTCGAACGGCAATGGAGAACTCTGCACGGTGCGGGTGGCGGACGGGAAGCTGGTATCGCAGCTCCCGTATCAAAGCAGGGCGGCGTCACTCCGGGAAACCACTGTCTATATCCTCCCAGACAGCGCTGTCCATGACAGCTGGTTCTTCGAGAATGGAGCGGGCGGACGGGACGGTTCCGGAAAGCGGTGGACCGCTTTTCTTTCGGACTGGGCTGCGACACTCGATGAGAGTGCGGAATCAAAAGTGACCCCAACGGTGGTTTCCTTTTCAAAGAACCATTGCGTTAAGCCTTCCGCGAAAATGGGCGGAACCTATGCGAAATTCTATGACGCGATGCGGAGGGAGTATCTCGGTATAGTCATTCCCCGTACCCGGGTACTAGCTTATGTGTCAAGTAATACCTCGCTTTTCAAGGATGAAGAAAGTCTTTTGATCAGCGTTGAAATCCCCTTTAATCATGGTGCGGCGACGAAACATTTTCCCTTTCATAGCGAGACACCGGAGGACGGCACCTCTCCCTGCTTCATGGGAATGGTCATCGGTGACCGGGCCTCGCTCCCGGAAGGAGAGGAGACCCTGCCCGAGGGAGTGTACACCTTCACCATCGGTCCGTCACACCTCAATTCCGGGATCGCCTGGTCACCCCGGGTAAAAGAGAAGGGGCTCGTCATATCGTCGCCCGTCCGGTTCACGATGAAAACGGTCAATATGGAGATCGCGCTGGTGCACCTCGACCCGGTCAGCCTGGAGGACGCCATCCTGAGCCAGTACCCGGAACGGTACGGCGGGGCCATCGAGCAGGCCCTGGGGTACGACGAAAACGAAAAAGGAGCAGGAGGAAAACTGCTGGAGGTGCTCGGAGACTGGAAGAAGAAGGTCGACTGGGTGCAGGGGATCTGGATATTCGTGCTTGCTACACTCGCGATGCTCATATTTGCGGCAGCAACGCAAGGATTCTTCATGGCTCGCAACCGGATTTGGGAGACTGTGGCGCTGTTCCTCGTGACCTTCCTGCTGCTGCGGCCGGGAATGCCGTCAAAACGGGGGTCCGGCAGGCGGAAATGGGC
>CAZGVZ010000108.1:0-10114 GCA_964529145.1 uncultured Fibrobacteraceae bacterium
CCCGACGCGCTCCCAGCATACATGCAACGTTTTCTCGAATCGTACCGGGAGAATCGCACTCCCTGCCCCGGGCTTGCGATCGAAGACCAGCTCGCCTGGTTTTTTTACGAAGAGATGGCACTGCAGCGGAACGATTTTATTCGTGAATGGTATGCGTTCGATCTGCAGGTCCGCAACGTAGCCGTGGCGATCAACACCCGTAAAAATCTTCCTCATCTCGACGCACTTTCGACCGACCGCGAAAAGGCGGCCGCAGTTCTGGTGATCGGTCGGGACGATGTTGCGGAGTCTGTGCTCCGGTCGAATGCACCAGATTTCGGTCTCGGGGCGCAACTGCCTTGGATCGAGCGGCTGCTCGCCGCTTCGCGAGGCAAGCCTCTCGATTTCGAGAAAGGAACCGATGCGCTGAGATGGGATACCCTGGACGAAATGACTGTGGCGTCCTATTTCAGGGCGGAGACCGTGTTCGCCTTTTATATCAAACTGAACATCACCGAACGGTGGCGGGCTCTGGATCCGAAGAGCGGCAGGGAGCGGCTCGACCGGCTTATTGATGAACTCAAAGCCTCGTATACCGTTCCTGAAAATTTCTGATGCGGAACATGAAACTGGAAAACTGTCTACATTGTGGAGGAGACGATGAGCACCAAGGGTAAAGTGGTCGGCATTGTCGCCAACCTGGTCACCATCGAGGTGGATGGCCCGGTTGCCCAGAACGAGATCTGCTACATCGATCTGGGCGGGGTGAAGCTCATGGCCGAAGTGATCAAGATAACCGGGAAAAACGCCTTTGCGCAGGTATTCGAGAGCACGCGCGGGCTTCACGTGGGTTGCGGTGCCGAATTTACGGGCCATATGCTCGAAGTGACGCTTGGCCCCGGAATGCTGTCGAAAAACTACGACGGACTGCAAAACGACCTCAACAAGATGGAGAGCGTCTTCCTTCGCCGTGGCGAGTACACACCTGCCCTCGACAAGGACACCAAATGGCATTTCGTACCCCTCGTGAAGGAAGGCGACGAGGTGCGCGCGGGAGACTGGATCGGTAATGTCAAGGAGGGCTGGATCGATCACAAGATCATGGTCCCATTCAGTTACAAGGGGACCGGAACGATCAAGTCGATCGTCGGCGAGGGCGACCACACCATCGAGGACCACATCGCGGTGGCGACCGACTCCGAGGGAAACGAGCTTCCGCTCACCATGACGATGCGCTGGCCCGTGAAGGTCGAGGTAAAGGCATACAGGAACAAACCGCGGCCGTTCAAGATTCTCGAGACCGGCCAGAGAACCATCGACACCCTCAACCCTATCGTCGAAGGGGGGACAGGCTTCATTCCGGGGCCGTTCGGATGCGGTAAAACGGTTCTTCAGCACGCTCTGTCGAAGTACGCGGAATCTGATCTCATCATCGTGGTCGCATGCGGAGAGCGCGCCAACGAAGTGGTCGAGATCTTCACCGAGTTTCCTGAACTCGACGATCCGCGTACCGGTCGTAAACTCATGGAGCGGACGATCATCATCTGCAACACCTCGAACATGCCGGTGGCGGCCCGCGAAGCGAGCGTCTATACCGGAATGACCATCGCGGAATACTACCGGGCCATGGGGCTCAAGGTGCTGCTGCTCGCAGATTCGACCTCCCGCTGGGCACAGGCGCTGCGTGAAATGTCGAACCGCATGGAAGAACTCCCGGGACCGGATGCATTCCCGATGGACCTTTCCGCCATCGTGGCGAACTTCTATTCGCGCGCCGGATACGTGGATCTCCATAACGGCAGGAGCGGTTCGATCACCTTTATCGGAACCGTGAGTCCCGCAGGCGGAAACCTCAAGGAACCTGTCACCGAATCGACGAAAAAGGCCGCCCGCTGCTTCTACGCGCTTTCGCAGAACCGCGCCGATTCCAAACGCTATCCTGCGGTCGATCCGATCGACAGCTATTCGAAGTACCTCGAATACCCCGAGGTGATCGAATATCTTGACAAGACTATCGAGCCGGGATGGACCGACAAAATAATGCAGCTCAAGGACATGCTTCTGCGCGGCAAGGAAGCCCACGACCAGATCAACATCCTCGGCGACGACGGGGTGCCGCTCGAGTACCACGTCACCTTCAACAAATCGGAGCTGATCGACTTCGTGATCCTCCAGCAGGACGCTTTCGACAAGGTGGACGCATCCACCCCTCTGAAACGGCAGCAGTACATGGTCAACAGGCTGCTAGGAATCTGCAATGGCCGGTTTTCGTTCGATAATTTCGAAGAGGTGGGCGGCTATTTCAAGAAGATGATCAATCTGTTCAAGCAGATGAACTACAAGGAGTTTCTGAGCGACGGTTTCAAGGCGCTCGAGGGAGAACTCGACACGCTGCTCGGGCAGCGACTCACCACCGACCAGGAAACTCGGGCCGTAACGGCGGGCTGAAGAGGAGAAATCAATGAAAACAAAGGCATTCCAGAAGATTTACACTCATATCGAGAACGTCACAAAGGCCACCTGCGTGGTCGAGGCCGATGGTGTGATGAACGAGGAGATGGCGATCGTCGACGGCCGGCCGGCCCAGGTCGTCAAGATCGCTGGCAAGAAGATCACGCTCCAGATCTTCCCGGGAACCCAGGGAATCGCCACCGACGCGGAAGTGGTTTTTCTGGGCAAACCCCCGACTCTAAAGGTGAGCGACGAGCTCAAAGGGCGTTTTTTCAACGCGTACGGCGATCCCATCGACGGCGGGCCCTCTGTGGAAGGCACCGAGGTGGAGATCGGCGGACCTTCGGTCAATCCGGTCCAGCGTAAACAGCCTTCGGAACTCATCGCCACGGGCATGGCGGGGATCGACCTGAACAATACCCTTGTGACCGGTCAGAAGATACCGTTCTTCGCGGATCCAGACCAGCCTTTCAATCAGGTGATGGCTACCGTTGCGCTGCGCGCGAAAGCGGACGTGATCATTCTTGGCGGTATGGGCATGAGCAACGACGATTACCTCTATTACAAAACCCTCTTCGACAACGCAGGGGCGCTCGACCGCATCATCGCCTTCATCAACACGACCGACAACCCCCCTGTGGAACGCCTGCTGGTTCCGGACATGGCGCTCACCGCTTCCGAATACTTCGCGGTCAACAGGAAAGCCAAGGTGCTCTGCCTGCTTACCGATATGACGCTTTTCGCGGACGCGCTGTCGATCGTCTCCAACCGCATGGATCAGATTCCGTCGAAGGACAGCATGCCGGGATCGCTGTACAGCGACCTCGCGAAAGTATACGAAAAGGCGGCACAGTACCCTGATGGTGGCTCCATCACAATCATTGCGGTCACCACCCTTTCGGGCGGCGACATAACCCACGCGGTGCCCGACAACACGGGGTACATCACCGAGGGGCAGCTCTATCTTCGCCGCGACACCGATATCGCGAAGGTCATCATCGATCCGTTCCGCAGTCTTTCGCGTCTCAAGCAGCTGGTCATAGGCAAGAAGACCAGAGGCGACCATCCGCAGGTGATGAACACCGCGGTACGGCTCTACGCGGATGCGGCCAATGCGCGAACCAAACTCGAGAACGGTTTCGATCTCACAGAGTACGATCGTCGCACGCTCGATTTCGCCAGGGAGTATTCCCGCGAACTGCTCGCCATCGACATCAATATCGATATCGAGAAAATGCTCGATACCGGATGGCGGCTGTTCGGCAAATACTTCAGCAGGGACGAAGTGGGCATCAAGAAGGAACTGATGGACAAATACTGGGCGGGTTCCGCGGCCTGAAGCCACATGGCTGTCGCGGAGAGAGAATCGCCTCCGGGAGATACGCAATGGCTCTGAATTTTCAGTACAATAAGACCTATCTGCAGCAGCTCAACAAGGGGCTGAAGGTGCGTCTCAACGCGCTCCCTACCCTTGTCGCGAAAGAATCGGCGCTTCGTCTCGAAGTCAAGAAGGCGCGCGAGGCGGTGGTCGCGGCGGAGCGGACGCTCGAGCGTGAATACGCGGAACAGCAGGAGACGCTCCGGCTCTGGCGCGAACTGCCGGAAGGGTTGGTCGCGGTGAGCGGAGTCGAGGTCGACGTCAGGAAAATAGCCGGTGTCAAGACCCCGGTTCTCCGCGACGTGTCCTTTACAGTGGCGAGGTACAGCGCTGCCCTGCTGCCGCCCTGGGTACCGGGCGGCATCGAGACTCTCAAGCGGCTTTCGCGCCTGAGGATAGAGGCGGAGATCGCGAGAAAAAAAGTGACGGTGCTCGAATACGCCCGCAAGAAAACCACTCAAAAGGTCAATCTCTACGAGAAGGTCCAGATTCCGGAATACCAGGAAGCGATCAGGAAGATAAAACGGTTCATGGAGGACGAGGACAATCTTTCCAAATCTTCACAGAAGATTCTCAAGGCGAAGATCGCCGCGCTGGAGGCTGCATAATGGTTGTAAAGATGAAACGGCTCGAACTGCTGCTCTACCACCGGGAGCGAGAACGGTTCCTCGCGGAACTGAGGAATCTCGGCGTTGTCCACATCGTGGAGGAGGAACACGCGGAGGAGGCGCCGGATGTCCAGGCCGACGTTACAGCCCTGAAGCGTGCGGAACGGGTGCTCGCGCTCCTGCAGAAACTCTCCAAAGAGCGGATTTCAGGGAAATCGGTATTGCACAAGACCGCCTACACGCCGCAGGCGCTGCTCGATCTTTTCGAGGAGCTCGAGGGATCGATAGAAAAGGGAAACCAGGAGATTGCGGCCCTCCGGAAGGACGCGAAGCTGCTGGAACCATGGGGCGATTTCGACCCGGAATCGGTGAAGAGCCTGCGGAAAGCCGGAATCGGCATCCGTTTTTTCACCGCCCCGGAAAAGGTGTACGGCACGATCGACAGGAAAGAGGTTTCCATCGAGGAGATCACCAGACAGGAGCGACAGGTCCACTTCGTGTCGGTGGAAAGAGGAGAACCGGTTTCCATTCCCGGAGCGGAAGAGATCCGTTTGCCCGACACCTCCCTCTCGGCCCTGCGTACCGCCATCGAGGAATCGGAAGCCCGGCTCGAGGAGAACCGGACCAATATGGAAGCGCTCACATGGCATATCGACGAACTCGTCGAACATATTCTTGAAAAGAAAGAGGTGCTCGCCCAGGCGAGCGCATGCCTCTCGATGCCGGGGTATGCGGGCGGCAGTGTTCTCCATCTTCAGGGCTGGATGCCGGTAAAGAGAGAGAAGGAGGTCGTCCGTCTGCTTCAGTCGTTTACCGCCTGGTACCGGATTCGTGAGGCGGGACCGGATGAACCGGCTCCCATCATGGTGCAGAACGGACCCTTTTCCAAAATGTTCGAGCCGATCATGAAGATCTATTCTCTTCCCGATTATTTCGAGCTCGACCCTACTCCTTTTTTCGCTCCTTTCTTCACGATTTTCGTGGGCTTGTGTCTGGGGGACCTCGGATACGGACTGATACTCGCCCTGCTCGGAATCTTCGCTACAGTGAAGGCTCCGGTTCATATGAAGCCGATGGCGATGCTGGTGGTGGTGCTGGGCCTCTCGACCGCGGTGGCGGGAATTCTGCTCAACGGCGCGTTCGGTCACACAATTTTCGGCGGACAGGGCATTCAGGAGGGAACGGCCTTCTTCCCCTCTGGCAGGGAGATTTTTTCCCCTCTCGGCGCTTTTGAAACGGAAAAAGGGCTCGTCTATCCGATGATGTCGTTCGCCCTTGTAATCGGCATCGTCCAGATTTTCGTGGGAATGATTCTCAGGGCCATCAATCAGGTTCTGCAGGGATCTTTCACAGGTGCCATCCAGCCGCTCGCGTCGCTTTTCATGGTGTTCTTCACGCTGATGCTCGCGGCCCATGCCCGTTTCATGGATCTACATTTACTCACGATAGGACCCCTGAAGATCGGCGACCTGTTGACGATGCTCCCCCGGAACACGCTCCCCTGGCTCATTACGGCTACCCTCGTGTTGTTTTTTCTTTTCAACAGCCTTCATCTCAAAATTTTTCTCAGGCCGCTCATGGGCCTCTGGGAGTTCTACCAGTTCGTCACGGGGATTTTCGGAAACATCCTTTCCTATATCCGCCTTTTCGCGCTCGGCCTCGCGAGCGGACTTCTAGGTTCCGCCTTCAACTCCATCGCTTTCATGTTCGTCACCAGGGACGGGAGGGTAGATTACGCGTCTCCGCTCATCGTGGCCACCATCCTGGTCCTAATCGTAGGCCATACGATCAACTTCGGTCTCGCGATCATAGGGTCGTTCATACATCCGCTCCGTCTCACGTTCGTGGAGTTTTACAGCAATCTGGGCTTCAAGGGCGGCGGAAAACCGTACAATCCCTTCAGAAAATTGACAACTGTCGAGTAATCCCAAAAATATCATAACCGCCAAAGGAGGTCAGTACAATGGGATATATAATCGCGCTCATAGGTCTGGGTTTGATGGTCGGACTCGCAGGCATCGGGTCCGCGATAGGTACCGCGATCGCAGGTTCCGCGACGCTCGGGATGTTCAAGAAAAAACCCGAGGCGTTCGGTCTCGGCATGGTCCTTTCCGCGGTTCCGGGAACACAGGGTCTGTACGGGTTCGTCGCGTTCTTTCTTTATAATTCCGCCGTCAACCCGAACCTCACCCTGTTTCAGGGATCGGTGGTTCTTGGTGCGGGCATCGCGGTGGGTATCGCCTGTCTGCTTTCAGGCATCTTTCAGGGAAAGGTGTGCGCCAACGGGGTTGCCGCGATCGGTCAGGGATTCAACTGCTTCGGCAATACGATGATCCTCGCCGTCTTTCCGGAACTCTACGCTATCCTCTCCCTCGTGGCCGCAATACTCATGCAGGGGCTCATGCGTCTGTAAGACTTATACAGCGTCTCCATCAGAGGCCTGCGCACTGAAACTGCCGTTTCCGCGCAGGCCCTGAACAGGCAGAAACGGCCACTCGACCGTTACGGGCCGTTCCCCGCGTTTTCACTTGACTAATATAGTCCATTGTTGTAAATTAGTTTTTTCTCCGGCTTCCGCGAAGCATGGCTGTTCTTCATTTGTCGCAAAATTCAACGCATCGACCGCAAAGGACCAATGAATTTTGAAAGAGCATGCAATCAATCTGAAACGTCATTTCACCGGTGAGTTACCGATGCTCATACACTTTCTCACATTCACCATTCTTCAGAGGAGGATACGATGTTTCATCAAGTGGTTGCAGCAGTGATGGTAGGGTTGGCGTTCATCTCCGCACCCCATGCCCAGGGTCTGTATCCGGAAAGATACGGTCTCTTATCTGACGGATACGGGCCGGTCGGCATGGAATTCATGTCCCCGGGCAGTTCGGATATCGTGTCAGGTACCGCTGTTGTCGGGCAATCGGCCGATATTCCGCAAGTTGTAAAAACAGGTAAGGGATTGGCGGCTACGGGAATGCTGCTATGGACGACAGGTAAGATTCTCGAAATAATCGGAATAGTGCAGTTAATCAACGGGGACGGATCGTCTGACGGACTCGGACTGCTCATTCCCGGACTGGTGCTCGATCTGTTCGGTCCCATACCATCGTGTGTCGGAGAGGCTAAAGTGAAGAAAGCGGTGGGACAGAACGACGACAGGGGTCTTGATAGTCATTTCAACAAGGGCGGGAAAGTATACGGAATCAGCTTGATTTTTCTCGGAATCGGAGTCGCAGTCAATATGATTCCTGGCGCGGGCCCCATCATAAGCTCCATAACAGGCGGCATTGGAGAGGTGATGCGCGGAGTATCAGCCATCGGGCCGCTTTCCCGAATTAACAGGTATAAAGCAACAAAGCTTTCGTTGATCCCCTACTACAGTCCTGACGGCCGATACGGAATCGTCGCGAATGCCGCATTCTAGGCAATACCATCTGTTCGCAGTGACATCCGGAAAAAAACTTCTCTATTTCCTGAATAAGATCCGTTTTTGATGTATTTTACAGTAAGGACGGGCGTTCACCTTCAGGCAGAGGCGATGACACATGAATCGCGATGGAAGTATCTGCGATGAAGGGTTTCCGCCCGACCGGACCGGCAGGAAATCCCACGACAACGAGAAAGTCTGCCGCGCGCTCATCGAGCACAGCACGGATGTCTTTTCGCTCATTGACGCGGCCGGGAAAATTACCTACGAGAGTCCTTCCTACCGGCGAATCATGGGATACGACCCCGGATGGCGACTGGGAAGGGACTTTCTCGAACTGGTTCATCCCGAAGATCAGCCGAAACTTCGTGAACTTCTGAAATCCATCGTCGAACGGCCCGGTCTCGCGGCGCTTCCGCCTGTCCGGGTCCTGCATGGCGAAGGCTCATGGCGCTGGATCGAAGGTGTGGTCAACAACATGCTTTCCATTCCGGAGTTGGGTGCGATCGTAGTCAATTTTCGTGATATAACCTGCCGGATCGAAACGGAAGCCGCCTTACGCGAGAGTGAAACGCGTTTTCGGCTCCTCAGCGACAACCTTCCGAGAGGCATGGTCTTTCAGATCGACGCCGGCATCGCAGGGGAAACGAGAAAATTCACGTATATCAGCGCCGGAGTCGAATGGCTTCACGGAGTCACTCCTGAAGAGGCTATTCGTGATCCGGGTATCATCCGTTCCCATGTCATCGAGGAGGACAGGGTTCTTATCGATAATCTCGAGAGAAAGGCTCTCGAGCGGATGGAGCCGCTGAGAGCGGAAATACGGATGAGAACGAATCCGGCCGGCTCCGTGCGGTGGTCGATGATAACTTCGAGTCCGCGCAGGTTGAGTGATGGACGTATCGTCTGGGACGGCATCGAGATCGACATCACCGATTGGAAGAAGACCGGCGATGAGCTGGCCAAATCGCATCTCATATTCTCGATGATCACGGAAAATGCCGCTGATGTGCTCTGGACCTACAGCATCCCTCTCAAGAAATACACTTTCGTCAGCGATTCGGTGCTTGCGCTGCTGGGATACACCCCTTCGGAGGTGCTCGGTCAGTCGATGAAGGATGCGCTTACGGAGGAATCATACAGTATGATCCGGTCGGTGTACGTGAAGAATATGTCGGCAAGAAAGCCGGGAGACTCTTCACCGTTCGTCTACAAGTGTGAAGTAATACAGCCCCGCAGGGGAGGCGGGGAGGTCGCGGTCGACGTCGCGGCCACGGTCGTATTCGATGCAGAGGGCAGGCCGGCGGAGGTACTGGGCATATCCCGCGACAATACCGAGAGAAAGAGGCTTCTCGAGACCTCGCTTCGCGCGGACAAACTCGAAGCGATCGGACTTCTCGCAGGAGGAATAGCCCACGATTTCAACAATCTACTCGGGGGAATTTACGGCTATACCGACATGGCTCTCGTCGAAGAAAAGGACCCCGGAGTCGCCGAATATCTGCGAAAGACGATGAGCACGATCCATCGTGCACGGGGACTCACCAGGCAATTGTTGACATTCGCAAAAGGCGGTGCCCCCATACGGAAGACCGGCCATCTCGTTCCTTTTCTTCAGGAAACCGTACGTTTCGCTTTGAGCGGCTCGAACATACTGTGCGAGTTCGAGATTCCGGAGGACCTCTGGGTCTGTGAATTCGACAGGAACCAGATCGGGCAGGTGATCGAAAACCTTGTCATCAATGCCCGGGAGGCGATGCCGCTCGGGGGCACGATTTCAATTTCGGCCCGCAATGCCGAAATCTCGCAGAGCAAATATCCTCTGATGACAACTGGAAACTACGTAAAAATATCGATGAAAGACGTCGGCGTGGGTATTTCTCCGGAAAACCTCCAGCGCATCTTCGATCCTTTCTTCACTACCAAATCAACTGGACATGGTCTGGGCCTCTCCACCTGTTATTCCATCATGAAACGTCACGGCGGGTGTATCGAGGTTGAATCCGCGGTGGGCATGGGGAGTACGTTCCATCTGTTCCTGCCTGCGGCGGCGGAAACCGTCTCGATTTCTTCCGGCCGGAGCACGCGTTCCGGAGTCCACCGCGGAGAGGGGCACATCATCATCATGGATGACGAGTCGGTTATCCGGGGTACCTTCGCGTCCGTGCTCGGCCAGTTCGGCTATACGGTTCTTTCAGCAAGAAACGGCGCCGAAGCGCTGGAACTGTACCGGAAAGAGAGAGAAGCGGGCCGCGCAGTCGCCGCCCTTGT
>CAZGVZ010000109.1:0-10043 GCA_964529145.1 uncultured Fibrobacteraceae bacterium
CGTTATGCCGCTGTCCGCGAAGCAGATCGCGTAAAGGGATCGTCCGATTCAGGTTTCTGTCTGTTTCTCGCAGCGCAGAAACACCGTCTCTTCCAGGGTAATATCGATGCGGAAACCATTGTTGTACGCACTGTTCCTGACGTTTCTGGCGGGGTGTGCCCATCGACGTCACTTCGAGTCCGTCGGGTATGAAACCTTTCGGGGCAGCGGAGGGAACAGCTATCTCAGGCTTCAGGACGGATGGACCAATTATGAGCTTCTGGGTGACCATTCGAGCCGGCATACCGTTGTTCTGATTCATGGCGGCACGATTCCGCTCTGCATATGGAACGCCCAGGCGGAAGCTCTGGCCGGCGCCGGTTTCAGGGTCCTCAGGTACGATCAGTACGGAAAGGGTTACTCCGACCGTCCGAACACCGTCTACTCGAGAGACCTTTTTCTTCGTCAACTAAAGGGGCTGCTGGATTCCCTGAAAATCATCGAACCGGTCTCCCTGATCGGGCCGAGTTTCGGAGGAGCGGTCTCCGTGAATTTCAGCGCTGCATACCCGGAACGGGTCCGCTCCCTCATCCTGGTGTCGCCCGCCCTGAACCTGCTCGATTCCGATTCTCCTCTCGCTGGACACATCAAACTGCTTCGAACTCCGGTGCTCGGGATCACCCTGTACAAACTGTTCGTGCGTGACAAGCTGATCCGCAGGGGGAGGAACCTCGTCCCCGGGGGGTTCGGCTCGTCCTGTGACAGCGCCTTCCAGCGGCAGTTTCACTGTAAAGGAACTGAGCGTTCGTTTTTCTCCATGTTCGGAAGCGACGCCTATGGAAGCTACCGCAAGGAAACCAGGCTCGCCGCGAAGAACATCAGGAATATCGTTCTCCTCAGGGGCAAGGAAGACACGGATATCACCCAAAGTATGATCAACGAGATCAGGGAGGACATTCCCGGTGTACGGTATGTCGAAATCGAGAAGAGCGGACACAACCCTGGCTCTGATGCGGCAAAGGTCTTCAACGAACTCATAATCGGGTACCTTGACTCGCACTGATGCAGTAGGAGCCGGAAACCCCGGATTACTGTCTGGAAACGAGGCGAAGTGGGCCGCCGCGAAGCCCTGTACGCCGGAATCTCCTATCGAACGGCGCCTACACGTATCCCACTTTTTCATCGAGTGGCAGCCCCCCTTTGAGAAACGTACCGCTCCCCTGGGCGACGATTCTCTCCTTCTCGTCGAAGACGCTCGATTCCGCGATAACGAGTCGCGCCGAGCGCTGAGAGAGCCTTCCCTCAGCCTTCAGAACCCCGGATGATACCGGACGGAGGAAATAGCAGTTGAACGAAGCGGTCAGGAGATGTTCGTCTGTGATGGTCGACTGCGCCGCGAAATACGCCGAATCGTCGAGTAATTTGAAATAAACCGACCCGTGGACGTATCCCGCGCTCTGGAAAAAATCGGACCGGACGGTAAGCCCAATGATCGCGCTACCCTTCCGGACGGTAATCGAAGGCTTGTAGTAATCGTTTGTCGCGGCGCCGAGATACATCCTCGACAGCTTTTGGAAATGTTCAGTGTAGGACATTGTCTGTTTTTCTCCTGTTTTTTCGGATGATGATGTTACCGAAAGAATCGCAGCTCGAACGACTTAGGCGCTCCCGCTGAGTCGGAAGTAATGAGAAGCGCGTTCCCGGCCTGCCTCGGAGGATTCCTTTGAACGATCGCTTCCCGGAATGTGAACCGCGGGAATGGGGCAAACCCATCAAAATAAATGTCAGACAATTCGGGTGACAACCCCGCCGGTGCTCCAGGTACCGGAAGAGCCCCTGCCGGCTGGTGTGAAGAGGATCTCGTGCAATCAACTATCACGGCTAAAAGCCGTGGTCTGGCTTGAGCGGGCCAAGCGGTATAGCGGAAACAGTGCGAAGCACTGGACTCCTTACGCTTCAGGAATGGCAATGACACCGCCCGCGAAAAGACAGCCGGGCGTCCTGCGCCCGAGGTTGCTGTCCTGCCCCACGGCCGAAAGCGGTTAAAAGAAACAGTGCCGAAGGCACTGGATTCCTTACGCTTAAGGAACGGAGTGACAACGCCGTGGTCCCCTTGCTGAAAATCCCATAGGATCACATTGTCCTCTCTTACCGAGGCAGGTAATAGAACCTTTTTATTACTGTAAGGGATTGAAAAATACCGCTGCAACAATGTATTATTGATATCTAGTCTCAATTTCAAAAGGCCAACGGTGAACTCCGAAACAGCCACTGGAAAAAAGCTCACCCAGATCGAAATGCGCCTCAGAAAAAGAGGGCTTTCGATGACCAGCCAGCGTCGTTTCATCATCAAGGAGATAATGCGCTGCGGTTCTCATTTCGATATAGAGAGCCTGACCGCGAAAATGGGCCGAAAGCATCCGCGCGCCGGCCGCGCCACCATATACCGGACCGTCAGGATCCTTGCGGAAACCGGGGTGATCAAAAGGGGGATGTTGGGGGAGGCCCATTCGCATTATGAAATCATGGATCAGGAGCACGGCCATTTCGTCTGTAACGCGTGCGGAAAGATCATCGAACTCTCCTGCCCCACACTCGAAAATTTTTTGATTACCACCTCGGACACCCACGATTTCACCATCGAACGGCACTCCATCGAGCTTTTCGGAATCTGCGGCGATTGCGACGGAACGGATACTTCACGACATCGGAAAATGAACTCCACAAAGGACCTCTCCTATGAATACACCGGTAAGCATCAGCGACCTGAAACCCGGAGAAAAAGGTGTGGTGGCCGCGATCAATGGCGGGTTGGAGCTGGTGCGTAAACTCAACGCGATCGGAATCTACGAGGGTAAGGAACTCACCAAAGTGAGCGCGCGGTCGATGCACGGCCCGGTCGTCGTACGGATCGGATGCACCGACCTTGCGCTGGGATACGGCATGGCGCACAGAATCATGGTCCTGCGGAATCTAGGGATCGCTGCGTAGGAGAGCCGGAGAACGATCTTGCACATGCTGCCGGTTTTTCCTACTCTCGACATAGGGTTTCCTGGTTATTCAGCATGCCGCAGTTACGAATGCTGCCCGTGAAGGTGCCTCATTGACAGAAAAAGTCTCGATAAAATATTGATGGAGAAGATTCGATAATGTAATATTTGACACCGTCCCTGAAACTTTGCGCTTTTCACTCTTTCCGGAAGAAGACTACCATCGATTGAAGCCACTTCAGGTACCGGGGGGAAGAATCCTTACCCGGGTACATCGAGCGGCGGATATTTAATCACATTCAATGAGATGCGACAAAGGGTCTCGCTGCATCTCGCGTACGGACGAAGAAGCGGACGATAGCCTGGCTTGAGCGATCAGGCCCGGCAAAATATTCTTGTATCTTAACCTAAATAAGGTTATATTTTATCATGACGTATCAAGTAACTGTCAGTAAAAAGGTATTTCGTCGCATATCGAAGCTGCCGGATGCGGTCAAGCGTCGATTCGACGTGTTCTATGAGATCCTGAAGCACGAAGGACCGACCGGACCGCACGCATGGATGAATTACAGCAAGTTAAGCGATACGGAATACCACTGTCACCTGAACCGTTCTTACGTCGCCTGCTGGCGGCATGAGAAGAAAACCATAACGATAGAGGTCTACTATGTCGGAAGCCGTGAAGACGCACCGTATGCTTAACGTGAAATTCAAGCGGAATACTCCTGCTCGAATCCTGCGGGATGTCCATGCCCGGTATGCAAAGTACATCGATGATGATGATGTCATGATCGATTACGGCAAGACCGATTTGCACAAAGAGATTTCCGCGTCGATGGCTCCGGGCGAAAAGCTCCGGGAACTTCGTCTTGCCACCGGCATGACATTGAAGGCTGTTGGGGACAAGATCGGCGTCACCTTCCAGCGGGTGAATGAGTATGAAAGCGGAAGGTACGGTATATCTAAAACAATAGCAAAGAAGCTGGCCGCCCTCTTCGGGGTGTCCCCGGCGCTGTTTATTTGATAATAGGTAAAACAAAACAAGGGACGGGAAAACACGGGAAAACAAGGGACGGTGGTAGGAAACTAGGAAATGCCTCACGCAGCCCTCTGCCCTGTATCGAATCCTTCCCGAGGCGGGAGGAGTGACCGATCTCACGATAATTGACCAACAAATCTCAGGTTATTTGCCGATTTTCTCCTACGGCTTCTTGCAAAAGTTATCTTCAGCTCAAACCCTGTAGCATGCCGATGGAGTACAAAGGCGGCGATCACGCCATCACGCAATAAGTGGTCTCAGTGGCGATGAAGATCGGGGTGAAATGAGCGGTACGGTATCGATCGAGCTGTGACCAACCGTAGCGGACTCCTCCCCCTGTCATGCGATCCGCTTCGCTGACAACGGACACACAACGGATTCGCGCTGCACTCGCGATGAAAATGAAGATCGATAATACGAAGATACTCTATCCTTCGAAGAAAACGGTTTATGTCAATGCAAGAACAAGAATTTTTGTTATCTTGCTTGTGCTGCCGGTTTCTTACTCTCGACAAAGGTAATTTCCTGGTAATTCAGCATGCCGCAGTTACGAATGCTGCCCGTGAAGGTGCCTCATTGGCAGAAAAGCTCTCGATAAAATATTGGTGGAGAAAATACGATAATGTAATATTTGACACCGTCCCTGAGTCTAACAGGGCACCTCACCCGGTACCTCAACTATGGGTAAAAGTAGGGCGTTTTAGTGTAAATTCTTAATTTTAAGGAAAAAAATAACCCGCCGTAAGTGATTGATTCTTAGGCGGGTTAAGGAGTACGGCCAGGGGGAATTGAACCTCCAACCTTCTGATCCGTAGTCAGATGCTCTATCCAATTGAGCTATGGCCGCAAAACCAAGGACTTATCTAAATTCGACCGCAGAAACCTCGCTTAAGCCTGGAGGTTTTATGCGTTGAAAGATAATTTTTGGTCAGAGGCACGGACAACGGAAAAAGAGGACGACTTCCCTCACTTCGGCGACACGGCCTCTTAAGAAAAGCCTGCTATCTCAGTCTTTCCCCTACGGATCCGCCGTTTCGACTTCCGGATCATACAGTCAACTACCACGGCCAAAAGCCGTGGTCTGGCTTGAGTGGGCCAAGCGGTACAACGGAAACAGTGCGAAGCACTGGACTCCTTACGCTTCAGGAATGGCAATGACACCGCCCGCGAAAAGACAGCCGGGCGTCCTGCGCCCGAGGTTGCTGTCCTGCCCCACGGCCGAAAGCGGTTAAAAGAAACAGTGCCGAAGGCACTGGATTCCTTACGCTTAAGGAACGGAGTGACAACGCCGTGGTCCCCTCACTGAAAATCCCATAGGGATCACATTGTCCTCTCTTACCGAGGCAGGTAATGGCTCCCGTCACACCGATTGTGGCGTGATCAGAGTGGACCTGCCTCACGCATATCGCCAAACCCGCTCCAGAAGAGGCTTCTCTATCGCAGGTCACTGCACACGAAAAGCAGCAAGACCCGGGCCTACGGAACTATATTATGTGCATGAACAGAAAACTTGTTCTTTATTTTTTGCTGATCCCTGCAATCACCTCCGCGGTTTTAGCCGAGAGTGCGGAAATCACCGGAGTCGTTTCGAACCGTAGCGGTATGCCGGTCAGTCACGCGGTCGTCACGCTCATGCGTCAGGACCTGGTCGACACGACGGACTCGAACGGAACTTTCACTATCACCGGTGAAGTATCGGTACTTCGGCGACAGGAGCTTCCCGGAAACGAAAAAATCTCGTTCCATCACGGTATCGTGTCCCTGAGTCTCACGGCACCCGCGCCGGTGAGGATCGATATGTTCGACCTGAGGGGTAAAGTGATCGAGAGGATTCTCGAACACCCCCGGTCCGCCGGTGAATACCGGTTCAGCTTCAAGAACCGGCGACTCCCCGCCTCTGTGGTGGTCATCGGAATCTCTGTCGGCGGACACACCACGAGCTTTCGCTATTTTCCGTCGCGCGCAGCCGGGCATTCGGCGGTCTCCCCCGCCCCTTCGCGATCCGCGGGCGTAAAACTCGCGAAGGTCCGATCTCAGGTCGACTCTCTGCGGATCTCGGCATTCGGTTACCTTCCCGGATACTTACCGGTCAACTCCTACAGGGAAGCCGTGGCGATCATGCTCGACACGGTTCCACAGGTGTTCGGAACGTTCATCGTCTCCCTCATCCCGTCGGAAAGCATCACCACTGTCGGGGGCAAAATGTACGACGGACCCACGCCCTCCACTACCGTCTGGGAGGAATCCGCACGAGAGGGCGGCTGCCGTCTGTTCATCCCCCGGGTTCCGTTCTGCCCGGAGCCGTGCGGCGGGTCGGCCGCATGCGTGGAGGATGACAGCTGTGCTCCCTATCCCGCGAGTGTAGCCGTAGGCACGATTTCCGTGAGCGGCATCGGTACTTTGGGGGGATCGGCCGCCTTCACAATGAAGCACATCAACAAGTACTACCAGCCGGCGGACCAACTCGCCTATCCTCCATTCCAGGAGGGAGACCCGGTGGTGTTCTCGATTCCCGGCGAATCCGCGATCGGGCCTTTTGTCCTGTCCTCCCGGGGAATCAGCCCTCTAATTGTGCTCAACGATACGATCACCCTAGAGGACGGCCAACCCATGAATCTCCTGTGGACTCCGCCTGCGATCCGGGGGAACAGCACGATTTTCGTGCTCGTGGATATCAGCCACCATGGCGGTCAGAAGGGAAAAATCGAGTGCGAATGCGAGGATAACGGCTCCCTCACGATCCCAGCGGTTCTGATCGATAAATTGAAAGCTCTAGGGATCTCGGGATTTCCCAAAATCGAAGTGACCCGCGCCTCTTCGGGATTCGAAATGAACGCGAAAGCCGCGCTGCATATCGAATCGAAGGTGACGAAGTATCTCCAGATCCCGGGAATAATTTCCTGCATGGATGACAGCGAATGCCCGGACGGACAGACCTGTCAATTCGATTTCCAGTGCCGTTGAACCGCATCCGGATCCCTATCCGGAAACGGCCGTGTCCCGGGTGACCGGGAAGACACTGGGTGTCGTCAGGCGGTCTGGCCCACTTCCTGTTTCCAGTAATAGGGCTTTCTATAATAATCGAAAAGCCGCTGTTCGAATTCCCGCGATATCGATGTCCCTTCCTCGAGGGTAGGCCCGTTCCGAACGTAGTCCGTCTCGACGTCGAAATTCACGGTTCTTGAAAGCCAGTCTATACTTTCGGTCCAGTATGAGGCAACGATCACCTTTTTACCGGGAAAAACCCTGCCGGTATCGATGATCGTGTAGCGAAACGCCCACGCCTGGTCGTCGATCAGAAAATCCTCGACCGATCCGATCTTGTCGTCCCGTGACATCGCCTCGTACCCGATCACCTCGTTGGTGCTCCGAAGCGTATTTTCTTCGTTCGTCAAGGTTTCGGGCATTTCCCTTCCGCTCATTTCCCTGTCCGTCTGCAGGGGCATCGAATAAGGATAAGCGAAACCGAATCCCGGATAAAGTGGAACTCCATACGCGTTCGTATATGCGGGGTAGCTCCAGTAATTCGACCAACCATAATAAGTGTGGAGTTCCTCCTCTTTCTGTCGCGACAGCGGCTTATCCTCGTCTATATCGGGGCTGTTGCGGATCTGCTCTGTGGTCAGATCAACCGCGAATCCATCGGGTTGCGGTCCCACGAGCGAGGGCGGTGAGATAAGTTTCCGGGAATGGGGGACCACTCCGTATATAACCACCATGTACCTGACGGCCCAACTCTTTTCATCGAAATAGAATTCATCGGTTTTTCCGATATGTCCGTCTTTCGTTTTAATCCTGGTGCCTCTGAGTCCTCTTTCACTTAGAAACATCTTCCCTCCTTGTAATCCGCCGACCGCGCCGACCCCGTCGCTTCATGTCACGGTTGAGTATCAGGACTGCAAAAAACATACCCTGTGTGGCGAGGCCGGACCTCCTATATGGATTTTCGAAAATCCCGGCGTTGGTTACTACGCGGCCTTAAGGTTCAGAGTACGGGAGATGCCGGGAACACCGAATCCGATCCGCAGGGAGGTGACCTGGTGCGAAAAATGAAACCGCAATTGTGTGTTAAAACCGCTTGCATGGATCATACAGAAAAAATCATCGTGCGGCCAGGTACCTGATTTGGACGCGCACGCCACTGCATCGGCGGGTATGGTCCGGGGGGTGTGAGATCTCTCCGGGCCCCACTTCCGATGGGCCCGGACGAAGGTTACCGTCCGGTCCGGATCCGGGCTCTGGGCAGCGGTTTTCCCGGCTTGGCCTGCGGGAGGGCCGGCCGCACCGTGACGGGATGCCTGGCGGTATACCATTGCTGAAGAATCCCCAGCATGTTCTGAACTGTCCAGTACAGCACCATTCCGGCGGCGAAGTTGTTGAACAGCATCAGCATGAAGACGGGCATGATGTACACCATCATCTTTTGATTGGGATCCTTGGTGGTCATCTTCATCTGGAAGAAAGTCAGTGCAGAGTTGACGATGGGAAGGATGGCGAAATTCGAGCCGTACCAGGGGATTCCGCCTGGAATCACCTTTCCGATGTCGAATATCATTTCGGCCTGCGACAGATCGCTGACCCAGGGGAGCAGAAACGTCGAGGCTCCGCGCAGTTCGATCGCCTTCTGAAGAACCGCGAACAGCGCGAAGAACACCGGCATCTGTACGAGAATCGGCAGGCAGCCAGGGTCCAGCGGATTGACGCCGTATTCCTTGTAAAGACCTATTACAGCTTCGTTCATCTTTTTGGGGTTCGACTTGTATTTTTCACGGATCGCCGCGATCTTCGGCTGAAGTTCCTTCATCACGTTCATCTTCTTCATGCTCATCTGCGCGAGCGGAAACGTGATGACCTTGGAAAGAACCGTCAGCATGACGATTGCGACACCGTAGTCTTTGACAAGGTTTCCGATCCAGAGAAGCAGCCCGAGCACGAATCTCGCGAGCGGAGGAAACCATTTGTCGCTCCAGAAGAATATGCGCCCGAATCCGAGAACCGGAAAAAGGATCTCCTTGAAACCCAGGCCAGCCTCCCTGAGTTCCTCGAGTTTTGAGGGACCGGCGTACAATGAAAACTCGGAAATGGAGTCATAGGGATCGTGTTGATAATTGAGCGCGTAATTCACTCTCCTGAACTTCTGCTTCTTTCCCGTTTCAGTCTCCACGGGTCTCCCCGGGATCGGGTTTATCGTGATGTCGCTGTCGTACACCGTATCTGCAATCAAGGCGATGAAGAAATATGTCGAAGACACCCCCACCCAGCGGTAAAAACCCGAGGTCTCCCTCTTTTCCTTCGCAGGGTTGTCGGTCTGAAAATGCACTACGCTCCTGCCGTCGGAGTAATGGCTCTTCCGCGCCTCCCTTTTGTAAAAGCTGAACGACTCCTCGCTCTCGTTGATTCCAGGGAGCCAGGAAACTGTGAGCCGGTTCGAGAGGAGCTGGTCGCTCTGTACCTTGAGTCCGATTCTGTACCCGGTCCCCTGAAAGCGGAACCGCTTGACCAACTCTTTTCCCGAAGGTTCCCTGAAGGTGAAATCGAGGGTCCTGGTCCGGTCGCCGCTGATAACGATCTTTTTTTCCGAAGTGTCGGAGGAGAAGACCCTTTCGTCGAAACTGGTCGTGCCGATCGTGATTCCGGCGCCTCCCCCGCTCTCCGGAGGCACCAGGTCCACAAGACCTCCGCTGTCCTGACCAACCGTATCGTCCGCCTCGTGATCCCTTGTGTACTCCTTCATCCTGATGGACACGATCCTAGCTCCGATCGTGGAGATACCCGCGATCATGGTCTCGGTTTCGACCCAGATCGTGTCGGGTTTCGCCTTTTCCTCCTGCACGGATACCGGCGTGGAATCGGCTGCTGTAGAGCCCGCGGCGGTATCGGGAAGAGCAGGCTGAGTGCGCGGCGTGTCGGGAATCTCCACGGGACCCTGCTCCGGTGCCTTTTCAGCGGTGCCCTTCCTCTGAGGAGCTACGTAAGGCGTGCGGGGGTAAACATTCTCATGAAAAAAACGGACGTATTTTTCGTTGGTAAAAATG
>CAZGVZ010000110.1:0-10004 GCA_964529145.1 uncultured Fibrobacteraceae bacterium
TGCAGACCATCGTCACACTCTCGCAGGACAACAACGAGACCGAAGCCGAACGCGGTCATTCGGAGAAGGAATGGCGTACCGTGCTCGAGGAGTTGAGGAGGCTGGTCGAAAAGTAGACCCAACCGGCGATAGCGAAGCAAACGGCAGCTTGAGCGCCTCTTTTCTCCGGACCTTCATTGCATCTATTTCTATAATATATTTAAAGAGTACCTCCAGGTATTCAGGTTTGTGCAATGAGCCCGGGCGAAAGGATGCGGGTCAGGCGCATGGGAGGTCATTTTATGAAAATATGGCCGACGAATGCAACGAAGCCCGCAGCCTTTGCAGCCGTGCAGAACAAAAAATAATTTATAGGTACCCTTGAGGTATTGTCAGGTAACTTCCGAGACCCAAAAAACCAGGCAGGCATCGTGAATCGTTATTTCCTTGTTTTTCTCGTTCTTTGTTCGACGGCCGCTCAGGCCCAGGTAAAGGCGAACATAAACTCAGGCGACCCGGTGTATCCTTTTCCGCAGTTTCAGCCATACGTGAGTTCTTCGGTCACCCTCATGAATCTGGGGACGAACAACAGCGCAGGTGTCACCCATGCGGAGATGGAGAAGACGATTCGTGAGGCGTATCAGATTCAGATGAACCGCGCATCAAAACCCGGCGGGGGAGTCGGGGGGAAGGACTACATCAAGTATGCATCGTCACCCCAATGTTCCGAAGGCGACGGATACGGACTGCTCGGTGCCGCGGCAATGGCCGATAAGGAGACCTTTGACGGGATGTGGCTGTATATCCACGATTTCACCATGAACAAGGTGAAGCGGTACAGCGACTGCAGGGACGCCACGCCGGGATATGCGTACAGCCAGCTTCCGGGCTGGATCGGTGCAGGTTCGAACTCCGCTGCCGATGGCGATTTCGATATCGCACTGGCGCTTCTCATTGCGCATAGACAATGGGGCGACGCCATGGGGATCGACGATGCCTGCGGGAACCCAATCTCCTATAAACAGGCGGCGATCGACTTTTTGAAGGCAATGACGGATTCGATGACCTACACTGCGAGCGGCAGCGGCCTGCTCAGCGGCGATATCGGGCTCGACGGGTATATCAAGGGTGGTGATTCCTGGGGAGAGATGACCGCCTGGGCCGGGGACAGGAGCGCGACCGGGTTCACTAAACCCGCACAGGACCCGGGACCGAAAACCCAGCATTTCGATTATGCCGCACCCGCCTATTTCACCCAGTTTGCCGATTTTCTCGCGGCCGAAGACTCTGCCGCATATGCATGGAACATCTATCAGTTCCGCCGTGCCGCGGCCTCTTCCGATTGGATAATGGGTCAACTCCTCGAAAACGAAGCTCATATTCCTTTCGCGGGTGACGTGTCGCTCTCGGCTGCGAACAGGGCCACTTTCACCGCCTACAGCGACGGAGAGGATTTCCGGCTTGCATGGCGCACGATTCTCAACTACATGTGGCACGGCAATCCCTCCTCGACATGGGATCCGGTCACTCATCAGGTACTGGAAGAAACGCCGAATTCGTTCGAAAGGGATATCGGACTCCGTTATGCAAGGTTCCTCTGGGACGCCCGGCAATCGCCCTGGAGCAATGCCTGCGAGAAGGTTTCCAATTCGTTGTTCGAATACTGGGGGCCCTCGGTCCTGAAGTACCGGTACAGTCTCACCGGAGAGCCAACGGCGACTTTCGTACTCAACTGGGTTCCGGGGACCGGTTCGCCCTCGGCGGTCGCATCGCAGGATTTCAACCTGATGGCGGAACTGTACCGGACCTGCGAAACGACGTGGGACGCGACGACTCCCGGGGATGGATACCTGACGAGCGTTCCCTTCTATTTCCACGGCTGGTTCAGGGTGCTCGGCCTGCTGGTCCTGTCCGGCAACTATCAATCCCCATTGACGATAAAGCCGGGAGCAAACTGCAAGGTGTACTGCGCCATCGACAAGACATTCGCATTTGAAAAAGACACTGTAACCTATACGATAGATTACAGGAACTACGGATCGGTAGATGCCGAGGGAACGGTGGTCGTCGATACGCTTCACCGTGATTTCCAGTTCGTTTCCGCCACCCAGGGCGGAATTTACGACAACGTGGCGCACACTGTTACCTGGAATATCGGCAAGGTCCCCGGTTTCAGGACTGCAGCCGGAATCTCTCCGACAAAGGGACAAATGCAAATGAGTGTGGTGGTGAAAACGGCCAGCGAGAAGCAGTACCGCAACCGCGCGAGCATTTCCTGTACAAACGGCACAGGCTGGACGTCGAACGAGTACCCCAATGAGGTGACCGCCGTAATGCAGCGCAATCACCTCGATATCGCCCGCAGGGCTCTTATTCTCAAACATGAGACGTCGAAAGACCTGGTCAAACCGGGGGAAACGGTCGAGTTCGCGATCCGTTTTCAGAACAGTTCGGAGGCGGGGTGGATCAACGGAGGGCGCTCGGGCGTTCGCTTCTCTTTCGCGTTCGGAGACAACAACACGGCATCAGACGGTAAAAAGATGAGGTTCCGCCTTTTTCATGACGCTCACGAGGCGTATATAGATTACGGCAATTATCGAGTGTCATATTTTCTGTATGATCCGGTGATCACCTGCTACTCCGGAGATCCGGGTTGTACGAAAGGATGGGGGATAAGGTATGATTTCACCGAAGGGGTGGAAACTGAAAACGTGAAGGTTTTCCAGGAAAACATTGTCGAGGGGCAGGATTCGCTCGGGAAATGGAATCAGAGAATCGTACTGCAGTTTTCCGACCCCCTCGATCCGAAGCGCGTCGAGAGCCTCTCGGCATACGATTATCTCGTCAGGCAATATTACGGAAATGCGGGGGTGAACATTCACCGCGGAGGCGCCGAGCCGCTCCGGCTTCAATGGGAACTGTACAATACGACATATATGGATCCGCGCCCCACCTGGGGTGAGCACTGGTCCTGGGATGCCGCGGCTGTCGATGTGAGGGAGGAGAGCATGTTTTTCCCCATCACCAACGACTGGACCGATCCCGACAACCCCAACGTTCTCATTGACCGGTGGCATCCCAAAGCGTGCGCTGCGGCTTCCCATACCATCGACAACATTCTCGTAGAGGAGTGGGACGGGTACACCTGGCGCCGTGTCGCAGGAAACGGACCAATGCCTGGCCGGGAAGCGAACAATGTCGTCATCCGCGATACGGTCCCCGAGGGGTTCACTTTCGTGGAGTTCACCGGAGACAATCCGCTGAACATACCCCCGGTTTACAGCCAAAAGGACAGGGTGATCACCTGGTCGGTGCCTGTATTGCAGATCCGCGAGGGGGGGCTCATCAAGTTCACCGCCAGGGCCGACGGAACATGTCCGGGTACGCCGGACCGGCAGGCGGTCAATCGAGCCTGGATTTCCGCAGACAGGGAATCCCCCTTTGCCGACAGCCTGCTGCTTACGGTATCGTGCGATACGGTCGTCAAGCCCCCACCGCCGGACCATATCGATATCGTCCTCGATCCTCTCGGTTTCGACCGCGGCAACGACGCCGATTTCATCCGTCTGGTGATGGACGAGGGAACCAGGTTCGCGATCGCCTATGCGGTGGTTCGCGACAGGACCGGAAAATTCATCAGGAACGTGGAAGGTGCCGTGTGGAGTTCCCGCGACGCGGCGGTGGCCTCGGCCACCGCATCCACGGTCACCACATGGCAGGGTGATATAGTGAAGACCGGCGAGGGTTCCACCATTATCGTGGTTTCGGAACCGGGTAATCCCACGCTCAAACCCGATTCGCTCGCGATCACGGCGGTCGCCACGCCCCCTTGGCCCGCCATCACTACAGCGATCATGTACGACAGGAGCGGGGACATCGTCCCCGACCTGCTCGGAATCACTCTCAGCGATACCTTTCACACCGACCAGCATCTCGACTCGGTGGTATTCGATTACCGCGGCGGCCGGTATCCTTTCTCGGCCGCCGGGCTCTCCCTCAAGGGAACCTCGCTCGAAATCCCCTTTGCCGCACTCTCCGGTGTCGACGCCGAACCGACCGGAACCGTAACCATGGTGATCACGGTCGAGAGCGGACAAAAAAGAATAGTCAAGGAGTTCACCGACGGCATCGGCCCCTCGCTTACCTCGGTACGTCTGCGACAGGATGTGGCCGGATCAAGCGATACTCTCACGCTCGGTTTCATCGAAGAAGTCTCGATGCCTACGCTCATTGGCCCGACACTGCTCCTCATAAAGAGCGATGGGGGAGACACGGTGCCCCTCACGGTGCAATCGTTCGACGGCCCCGAACTCTACACTCAGACCCGGGTAGTGGTGACTTCTTCCACGGGGGTCCGTGCTCAGGAAGGAGATATGATAAGGCTGGTACCCGGAGTGAACGGCGGGACAATCAGCGACAGGAAACGAAATCTCCCACACCTGCTCAATCCCGCGGTGGCGATTCCCGCCGGACTCGCTCAGCTCCTTGGCGGTACGTATGCCGATGAGGATGCCGACGGAAGGGTTGAAACGATTTATCTCCGGTTTCATAAGCCGGTCGAACGTGAAAGCCTTACCGTATCGCTAACATGGGCCGGAAAGCCGCGCATAAACGATATCGGTCCGGATAATTTTTCCTACGGCGGCGACGACCGGACGGCTATCAAGATAATCCTGCCCACGCACAATCTGGATACCCTGGGAATCAAGACCAGTGGAACGATGTTCGCCTACGTACAGCACCGCGGGTTTATCGGTGAAACACGGAGCGGCAGAATCACCGACGGAGCGGCTCCGGTCATCGTGAGCGCGCAGCTTGAAATCTTCGACCCGGATAAAACGGGAGCTGCTGGATCGAGGATCGGAACCCTTACCATAGAGTTTTCCGAGAATGTCCGGCTGTCGGAAACGGCCGATTATTTCACTCTGATACAGCATACGACCCGCACCTATGGCCTTACCCTCCAAAGAGAGGTGATCGGCGGGATTACCGTCGACTTCACGGTTCTGGGGATCGACGGGGAAGGGGTTTCGATCCCTGAGGACGGGGACCTTATATACATCAATCCGGTTTCAGCCGTGGGCGATTCACTGGTATGGCAGAATAATCCGCTCAACCGCAGGGTTGCCCTGGATGTAATTCAGAACGTAAGCTGGTCCGTTATCGCCCTGCCGAATCCGTTCGATCCTTTACGGGCAGGCTCCTCTCTTCACGGTTCCATGATCAGGCTGGTCACTCCGGGGAACCGGGATGTACCCGCGAATATTTCGAAAGCGTATCTGCGGATCTATGATGCTGTAGGTACGATGGTGCTCGATAAAGAGATGCAAAAAGGTTCCGGCGGCTTTACTTCATACCTGTGGAACGGTACCAACAGAAGAGGACGCAAGGTCGGAAACGGGACTTATCTGGGTGTCGTGACCGTGGAGGATGAGGATGCACAACCCAAGAAGAGTAAATTCAGAATCGGAGTGAAAAGAGTGCAGACGAACAGCCCCTGAGTACGATCCTATGCACATGTTTCGAATGTCCGGGAATCACGGTACGGCGGAACGCAGGCTTACCGCCGTTCGTTCTGAAAGATTCTCCGTAATTGTTTGGTGCGTCACCGGATTTCCCCACACCGAATCCCAGGCGGGGCCTGCACCTCCCAAAAGAGCATACGAGTGGTCTTTTATAGGTTTTTCCCGCCATAGGCAGTAAAGCGGAGATCGCTACTTCCGTGTAACAACCGAGGGCACCGGAACGTTATATGTGTGGAGCAGGGCATTGCCTGAACTTTCATTGTATAATCCTGAAATATGCAAAAACGGCCATTTCAATGAACGAAACCTCATTCAAGAGCATTTACCTCGAACATGGCCGGAATCTATACAATTTTATCCTGTGGATTACGGGAAATCGCGGCATTTGCGAGGATATCCTGCAGGAAGTGTTCGTGAAAGTGTGGCGGTGCGATTCCTACCCTGTCGACGCGGAGGAGTTCAGGAGGTGGTTGCTTACGGTAACCCGTCATACTTGTCTTGACTTTGTGAGGAAGAGCAGCAGGTTTTCCCGGTTTCGCAACAGATACAGGGAAGAGTGGATCGAGCCGCAGGAGGATCCCGATGCGCCTTTTCTCTGGGGAGAACTCATGGATCTTCCTGAAGCCGAGCGAAGTATCCTGTATCTTCACCTCAGGATCGGACATTCCTACAAGGAGATAGCCGGGATGCTCGGCCTTACCGAGAATCTTGTGCGTGTCCGTGCCTTCAGGGCACTTAGAAAACTCAGGGCGACTATGGAAAAGAAGGAATTATGGGCCCGACTATGATCGATCATCCCGCTGAGGATTTGCTGGTCGAGTGCGCGCTTTGTGAAGGAGAAAGTACCGTTCTCGAGCACGTTGAGCATTGTCCCCGGTGCAGTGAATTTGTCGGGGAGGTCCGCGCGGTTACCCGCGATATCGCGGCAATTGACGACGAGCCTGTGCCTGAACGTGTTTGTGCAAGAATCCTCGCGATCGCTCATAATGGAAAACCCGATAATTTCGTTCAGACGTTCTTGCAGACATGGTACCGCAAGCCTTTCATCATTGGACTTGCGACAATAGCATTGGTGCTTCTGTTGTATACGATTTTCATACTGAATCTATAGGCGATTGCAGTCCCGAGTCGAACCGGGTGGTATGGACCGCCGTCCCTCATCCCTGGCCTCTGTAACGGCTCTGCCTGTGGAGTAAGGCTACACCGTAGAATGCAATGCATTCTTCTTGTTTTCCGCGGCAAATGATTGTTTCACCCTGCTGCACCGACTGCTCTCCGGGGCACCCTTCAATCAGGGCTTATTCGAAGGGCATACGTACGAGAGTTCTATCCGCTCGATCGAATTCCGGGCGGCGGATCTTATCTGGTCATTCTCGTCTTCTAGAAGCGACTTGAGCACCGGGAGCGCGATTTTGGCTTCGCAGCCGATTGTTCCCAGCGTGACGATCGCACGGCAACGAACCGTATCGTTTTTGCTCTTGCATGTCCGCATCAGTGCATTTACCCCTATGGATCCCAAATCGACGAAGGTAGAGTGCACAAAGGAACGGAGCACAGAGTCCTTGTCGGCAAGCGTCTCCGCAAGTGAATAAAGAACTTCGGCGGGAACCGGATTCATGGTGCTGAATATGGCTGCGGAGGCGCGCCGTACATTTAGGTCCGGGTCATGAAGACCTCTGATTATGGTTTTGTTCACTCCCTCCCAGTGTGGGTCCATTTTTCCAACCGCCTTGATCGCGAATTCACGCACTGTCGCATCCTTGTCGTAGGTGGCTTCAACGAGGCGCGACAGATACTTCTGATCGACCTGCTCGAATGTGCTGATCTGAAAAGCCGCTTTCCGGCGGGTTTCGACATCGCTTTTCTGAAGCGCGGAGAGTTGCTTCACGACCGGACTGCATCCGATAAGAATTACACCGGAACTGACTGACCACAATATGAGCCTGCGAAACATCAAACCTCCATTGTAAAAATCGGGATACCGGCTTTGATTTTTCATTCAAGTATGTCGAAATGCGGTTGCCTTCATTATAAAACGTGGTACAAAGGAAATCAACCACTTGCCGCGAGTGTACGCTCATGGAACGCTTTCGGTATCCAGAGACCATGGATGGCTGGAACCACGCGAAGCACCCCAATAGAGGTATACCGGACGGTCGCCGTGGTCGAGGCGGCGACATTGATGCGCGCGGATTGCCCGCTCACTTCAAATGAGTGGGCTTGCGGATTCTGTTCGCTCTGCACCCTGTGCATAAATTAGGTTATAAAAGCCTGCCGTTTGGTTCAGATAAAAAACCTTGAATAAGCTGGTGTACTCAACTGGCAATTAGGATTGAAGAGCGGTGAGGTACGTCTGCTCGGCCTGAACCCCTATAAACCGTTTTTTCACCTCGCCTCCGCTGAAAAGCAGCACTGTGGGTATTCCGGTGATCCCGTATTTCATCGCGGTGACCGGATTCTCATCGACATTCATTTTATAAACATGGACTCTTCCGAACATTTTTTCGCCGATCCGTTCGATAATCGGACTCACGATCCTGCATGGTCCGCACCAGGGTGCCCAGAAATCCACCAGGACAGGAAGCTGGGCACTTAGAGCATCTCTCTCGAATGTTGCGTCGGTAGTTGAAACCACCATGCATCCCCCCCTGTTCCAAATATTGATAATGCAATCGAAATGCCAAAATTGATTTTTTCCCGATCCCGGGGAAACTGTTCAGGGTGATACGATGGCCCGGATGGCGAAGAGTGTTTTCTTACCCGGCAAACAAAACGAACAGAGCGGGGTTCGAAACCCTTCGCAGGGATTTGACAACCATTTTCTATTAGTCTATATTCCTAGAATTGCCGAAGCGGTGTTCACTTTTTTTCGGAGGTTCTATGGATCGAACGATAGTTCGCCCGGCCGGAGCCATGTGTTTGATGATTGCCATGCAGGGGCTCTTTTCAGCATCGGTGTGCCAACTCTCACAGGAATTCATCAACTCTACCAATACTGCCATCGAAACTTTACGGAAACGGGACTGCAATCTTTCCGTGACTTTCCAGAATCAGCCGCTTCCGGGTCAGGCCATTTCGATCAAACAGGTCCGCAACCATTTCGCGTTCGGCGCATCGATCGGTAAGAAATGGTTCACGAAAACCGATAGTGCGGCTTACGGAAACGCTTTCCTCACGTACTTCGACTGGGCGACGCCGGAAAACGAGATGAAATGGACCTATACCGAAGAGGTGGACGATTACCAGGATTACAAGGATGCCGATTGGCTGATCACCTGGTGCAATGCGAACAACATCAAGGTGCGCGGCCATAATCTTTTCTGGAACGAGCACAAAGGATGGGTACCCGACTGGGCCGAAGAGCTCGATGCGGCTGGATTCAAGGCAGCGGTTCAGCGACGGCTCGAAGGTACCATGAACCATTTCAAAGGGAGGGTCGCGAACTGGGACCTGATCAACGAAATCGTCCATGGAGAAGGAGGCGCGGTAGCCATTCCCGGAATGCTGGCGACGATGTCTGGGGATCCGGACATTTTCGCATGGATCTTCAAGGAAGCCAGTGCGATCGATCCTGACGTCAAGATGGGTGTGAATGAATACAACATCATCGAGGCGACCTCCGCCGCCAGCGACTATATAAACGAGATAAAAAGCATCGAGAGCAAAGGCGCGAAGATCGATATCGTCGGACTCGAGGGACACTTCGGAGATTATGTCGAGCGCAGCAGCTATCTTGAAAGAATCGATACGATCGCAGGGGCTCTAACACAGGAACTCTGGCTGACCGAAGTGGATTTTCTTGTCGATACGCTGGTGCGTGCCGATAAGATGGAAGAGCTGATGCGAACCTGTTTCGCCCACCCCAGGATCGGTGGCCTTGTTCTCTGGGTATGGTGGGAGGGTAACCGCTGGCGTGAGTACACGAGTTTTCTGGTGGATTCAAATTTTACGGAGAATGAACTGGGCGCGCGCTGGAGGACGGTGAGGAACAGCTGGAGAACGGAAATCGACGGAACGACCGGCACGGACGGAACGTTCGCGTTCAGGGGTTTCCACGGTCAGTATGTCATATCGGCACAGATCGGAGACCAGGTTTACAGCAATACCGTATATCTCGAGCCCGGACAGGAGGGGGCCGGGGTTCAATCTATCACTGTCGATTTGAGCGGATCGGTAGCGGTTTCGGAGGAAAAGGTCAGAAGCTCTTCCGGACACATCAAAGTCGGCGGAAGGTCGATCCGGCTGAAAGGGGAGATCACCGGAAAGCGCCTGTATGCCTCCGTATACGATCTCCGCGGCAGAATGCTCTCCAGGGTTCCGGTCTCATTTGAAAAGGGTGGTCTTCCCGTTCGGAACATCTCTCCGGGATGTCATATTCTCCGTATCGGGACCAGTGACAAGGCTATGTACACGGGAGTGAGCGTCGGTCCGCGTTAGCGAGTCCAACACACAATGGCCTTCCGGGCCCAAGGGCCGGAATTACCTCAGTCCGGTGAAGAC
>CAZGVZ010000111.1:0-9687 GCA_964529145.1 uncultured Fibrobacteraceae bacterium
GATAAGCGAGGAGAGGGTTTCGAAATATCCCTGATCGAACTCGATACCATGGGCACTATTGACGGAATTGATGAGAAGACGTTTCATGAAAAAGCGGAAACGGCGAAAAAGGAGTGCCCTGTATCACGCGCGCTGGCGTCGGTCAAGATTACTCTTCGAAGCGCACTGCTGGAGACCTGACAGGAAACACAAGGGGCCTGTATGAAGAACGGCAGTGACGAAGCGGTACAGTCGACGAGCCACCGCCATAGGCGGCACGGCTCGTTTGGAGCGGGCAACAACGCGAGGAAAACAAGAAGAATGCATTGCATTCCAAGGTGCCGTCTTGTTCCACCGCAGAGCCTGTGATCTCGTGTCAAATCCCTGGAAGGATTTATATGGATATCTTGTAACATCGGTATGTAATGCATTCTCGAAACCACCTCCGGTATTACAGCCAGCGAGGAGTGACGACTCCGGCAACGCTCTTCGAGCCGTTAAATGCTTCACAAAGATTTTTCACGCAAATATGCAATATTGAGCGTATTTTACTATTTTGTGAGGGGTTCTTCTATTCGGTCCACATGGACTGCCTGAGATCAAAGCAACGTTGGTGCTTTTTCAGGAGACCCTGAATGACTTCCGCATTCGACCGCTCAATCGGACATATGTTGATGTTTCGAATCGTTTTCAAGGAACTTTTTCAGCATGGAGCCCATCTATGGACGGGCATTCTGGCCATCGCTCTCGGAATTGCCTCCATCGTCGCCGTCGGAACCATCACGCGCTCCTCTGAAAAGACCATTGCCGATCAGCTCGAGTCGTTTGGGGCCAATATTCTGGTACTGCCAAAAAACTCTACTCTTCAGGACTATTATGACGGGCTGCAGCAATCCGATATTCCTCAACATTACCTTTCAGTGCTCATCGACTCCGGTTCTCTGGAGCGGGAGAATCTTACCGGAAAATTCAGTTTTCCGGTCGAGGTGAAGGGAAAGAGAGTAACGCTCACAGGTATTTTCCCGAAAAGTGAAATGAATTCCAGAGTATCGGAGCAGGTTAGTTCGGTACCTTCATCGGTAATGGAGTGGGGTGAAGATCTTTCGGATATTAATGTCGTTTCGAAACCTGCGGGATTCATTGACGACATCGGACCGGACCGTATTGCCGCAGGAGCCGACATCGGGAAACATTTAAGGCTGAAAAGAGGAGATGTTCTCGATCTGCTCGACAGACGTTTTATCGTGGAGGCATTGCTCCCGGTCACCGGAACTGTTGACGACAGCCGTCTTTTTGCACGCCTGAGTACCGTTCATCAGCTTTCCGGCGGATTCGGAAAGCTGCATTCGATCGAAATCTCGGGCGGTGCCTCGTCTTCCCTGCCGGATCTGATCGGATCGATCACATCCCTCCTTCCCGATACCCGTGTCGTCACGATTCGTCATGTAATCGGAACGCAGCAGAAAATAACCGCGACAATGCGCAGGATCTCGATCGCCTTGCTGGCGATGTTGTCGCTGGTCGGAGGCGCCTGCATCGCCAATTTTCTGTTCGCGAACGCCTGCGAGCGGCGCCATGAAATCGGGATCTATTCGGCATTGGGAGCGTCCGGCGGATGGATCGTCGGCATGTTTCTCCTCAAAGCGGTAATCCTCGGGATCACCGGGGGGGCGCTCGGATACGCGATAGGGACCTTCCTTGCCATCGCTCTTGGTTCCACTCTCGCCGGTGTTCAAGTGAATCCCGTTCCAGTATACTCGGGTGTAAGTGTCGCCATCGCGGCTGTGATTTCTCTGGTGGCGGGCATCATCCCCGCTTTAAGGGCCTCGATAGTCGATCCTTCGTCAGTCATGAAAGAGGAATGAACGCGATGGTGCTGAAGACCGATAACATCACCAGGATCTTCAAGTGCAGACACGGTCCCGTTATGGCGATCGAGAACATATCGCTCGAAATCCGTGAAGGTGAATTCGTCGCCATCACCGGACCGAGCGGAAGCGGAAAAAGCACTCTTCTCACGGCGCTCGGAGGAATGAATCGTCCCGATTCGGGCGCGGTTTTATGGGACAGTCAGTCGATTTACACCTGGAGCTCCGGAGAACGGGCCCGGTGGAGGGGCGCGGAAGTGGGATTCGTGTTCCAGGTATTCAACCTTATTCCCTACCTCAATGTATATGAGAACGTACGCGCGGGCCTTACCCTTTCCGGGAGATGCATGACCGACCGCGAGAGTGTAGACCGCATCCTCGACGAGCTCGAACTCTCCGGGAAGAAAAAGCACTCCCCGACCGAACTGAGCGTCGGACAACGTCAGTGTGTGGCGCTCGCACGCGCATTAGTCAAGAAACCGCGAATCATACTCGCCGACGAACCGACAGGAAACCTGGACAGGGAGACCGGCAGAAGCGTCATGGATCTGATCGGAAAGCAGCATTCCGCCGGCACCACGGTGGTGGTGATCACCCATGACCCGGAAATCGCCCGCTACGCGCAGCGAACGGTGAGAATGGTGAAAGGCAGGATAGAGGATTCGTAACGAGAAACACGATTGGAATCGATCGACTGGAATGATCTCCCGGTAATTTGTGAGGCATCGTCAGGACCTCCATAGTGCATTCGAAGCCGATCGCGAAAAATAATTCGACGGGGATGAACACCGGTGCCGACGAGACCTCCTGAATTCAGCCGGGATCGAAAAACGGCCAGGTACGGTGTCCGAGGCTGATGCCGGCCGACAACAACCTACTTATGCAGGATGTGTCGGCCGCAGCCCATGTCCCCTGCTCATCACCCAAAACGGTTGTTGCATGTCAACTTTGACATCTCGTTATTTTTCGTCCTGGTCATTTTTCCGTCGCGGCCGGTTCGCCCGGGCAATACTGACTAGGCAGATTTAACGGGGGTCTGTTTCTTTTTGCATTACATGGGAGGGATGGGTCGTTCATGAAGGGTTCGATCGACACCGCTCCGGTTTCAGCGCTTCGGTTTTATTTTACAGACCTAACCACTGGACAGGAAGAATACGGGAGCGATGCTCGTTGCGGGTCATTCACATGACCTCCAGGCCGTTTCCTTTCCCTGCGGTACTCCCGGCCCTGCTTGTCGCGATGCAGATCTTCGCCGGTTCCTTCCGCGACCCGACGCTTCCGGCGGAAGTACGCGCCGCGGATCTCGTTTCGCGCCTGACATTGGATGAAAAAATCGCGCAGCTCGGCAATGAGGCTCCTCCGATACCCAGGTTCGGCATACCGGCTCACCGGTACTGGAACGAAGCTTGTCACGGCGTAATGGTCGAGGGCGCGACCGTTTTCCCCCAGATGATCGGCCTTTCCTCGACATGGGACACGTCCCTTGTCCGGTCGATAGCCGATGCGATATCGAGCGAAGCCAGAATACTCCACAGGAACAAGTCAGCCTACCTCACCTTTTTCTCTCCGACCATCAATATGGCGAGAGATCCGCGCTGGGGCCGGAACGAAGAGACTTTCGGAGAAGATGTGTTTCTCGCGAAGAAAATGGCGGTCAGCTTCATCAGGGGAATGCAGGGTGACCATCCCCGTTACCTCAAAACCGCGGCGACGGCTAAGCATTTCACCTGCAACAACACCGAAACGAACAGGACTTCCGCATCTTCAATGGTGGGCGACCGCAGTCTGCGGGAGTACTACTTCCCCGTGTTCAGGGCGGCGGTCACCGAGGGCCGCGTCGCATCGGTCATGAGCGCCTATAACGCACTCAACGGAGTCCCATGCACGGCCAGCCGATGGCTGCTCACGGATGTGCTCAGACGCGAATGGGGCTTCAGGGGTTACGTGGTTTCGGACTGCGGAGCAGTGGTGAAAATAAGTTCCGACCACCGGTTCGTCATGACGAATCCGCAGGCGGTTTCACTTGCCTGTAAAGCAGGATGCGACCTGAACTGCGGTTCAGCGTACCAGACCTACCTGCCTGTCGCCCTGCTTACACGGACTTTGTCGTTTTCGGAATCGGACATCGATACCGCGCTCGTTCGTGTACTCACGTGCCGGTTCAGACTTGGCGAGTTCGATCCTCCGGACAGCGTGCCTTTCGCCTCGATTTCCCCGTCGCTGCTCAACTGCAGGGATCATCGTTCTCTTTCGTATCGAGCCGCGCAAAAGTCAATTGTTCTGTTGAAAAACGACGGCCTGCTGCCCCTTGATACCGCAGGGATCTCCACCCTGGCGGTAATCGGTCCCTTCGCCAACATCTGCGCACTCGGAGGCTACAGCGGAGTTCCCACGGAATTCGTCACTCCGTTGCGCGGCATAAAAACCGTTTTCGGCACCTCTGATAACAGAAAAATCATTTACGCCCAGGGTTGTTCCATTGCGGGTCCCCGTAAACAGCTTGATTTCGACAAAGCGATCAACGCTGCCCTGGAATCGGATGTCGCCGTCGTTTTCGTGGGAACAGGTTCCGAACATGCGAGGGAAGCCTTCGACCTCGTCCGTACGGAACTTCCGCTTGAACAGCAGGAACTCGTCCAATCGGTATTTCTCGCGAATCCGAGGACGGTGATAGTATTGGTCAACGGCAATCCTCTCTCCATCCCCTGGATCAGGAACTACGTTCCCGCGATAGTCGAAGCGTGGTACGGGGGGCCTTATCAGGGATCGGCGATAGCCGATGTCCTTTTCGGGCATTTCAATCCGGGCGGCAGACTGACTCAGACATGGGTCGATCGCGATAGCGATCTTCCCCTTCTCGATGATTACGACGTGTTCAACAACCGCACGTACATGTATTTCGAGGAAAAACCGCTTTTTCCTTTCGGCTACGGACAGAGTTACACCTCTTTCGGTTACGAAGACCTGTCGATCGTTCCCCCCTCGTTCCGCGACCGCGACACCGTATCGGTGAGTGTCGATGTGCGGAACACGGGCGAAAGGCCCGGGGATGAGGTTGTTCAGCTCTACATTCATGACCGGAAAGCCCGAGTGAAAATCGCGCGGAAACTGCTCAAAGGATTCTCGAGGGTCACGCTTATGCCCGGGGAGTCAAAAACGGTAATGTTCAGGATTCCATTTGACGAATTCTCGTACTGGTGTTCTAAAACAGGGGCTTTTGTCGTTGAACCTGGCGAATTCGACATTATGGTAGGCTCCTCTTCCGAGGATATACGATTGACCGGAACCGCAGTCGCCGTTGCAGCAGTCCATGAAACCAACACCTTTCCCCGGCTTCGGGAAGCTGGGTACAGCAAAAAGGGGCGGGCCTCCTACGAGGTTTCCTTCCACTCCGGTCAACCTCACCGTATCGTGCTTTTACGAACCGATGGACGCGTCATTTTTTCCCGCGGTCGAACCGGTACCGCGGTTTACACACTTCCAACGCTGCCCCGGGGAGTTTATCTCGCCACGATCACCCAGGGTGCCAGGAGCGAAACGACAAAAATCGTCGCGGTACGGTGACCGCGCCCTCCTGTTCATGGCATCGAATCCCGCCTGAAAAAAAACGGCAGACCCATTCACGAGATACTCCTCATGCGGGAGAATCCGGGTAGCCGAAGTCATGCTTCCGTTTTCCACATTGGACATGTATTGACCGGAAGTTTATAATATAGTATTTACATAGACAGTATATGGCGCTCGGTCGGTCGAAGGCTTGTCTTTTTCGACAGCGCGCCGGTCGAGATTCGCTTTGCGGACAGCGGCATGACGTGTTCGCAGCTGCTCGCTGCCGCAACACGTCTAATCTTTATCAATCATCCGTTTGAGATTTTACAATTCAAAATATCCACACACACATACCGACAGGAGGATTCATGCCGGTCGATCCCGCGAAAAGAAGAAAGATACTCGTCGTCCATGGTGTCCAGAGCGGTACCGATGCCGATATCCTGCTGGACAAGAAAGTGAAGGAACTTCTCGAAAGCCGCATGGGGGATCTGGACCTGGATTTCGACGCCGAGATGTACCGCTATGAAAACATCAACGACAAGGCGCTGAACCGGTTCCGCAAGGTCACGAAATTCTTTCTGGGACACCTACTGGAAAAAATTCCCGTGGGCAGGCTTGCAGGTACATTGATCGAGAACGGGATCGACCTGATCGGCGACGTGGTCCTGAACGTGACGAACGGTTCGACCGCGGTCACGATACGGAAAGGATTGTCGGACAAGATCCTGGGGCTTCATGAACAGGGGTATCCGCTCTATCTGGTTGCCCACAGCCTCGGATCGATCTATGCCTTCGATGTGGTGAACGAACTCATTCGCGGAGGGGAAGGGTTCTTCGCCCGCGATGACCGCAAGACATGGCCGGTGCAGGGATTGATCACTCTGGGCTCTCCTCTGGGATTGCCGATGTTCACGAAAGGCCGTCGACTGGAAAGCTTCGGCACGGGCCGGAAATATTTCAGATGGATCAACTACTGGGCGAGAACCGACCCTGTGGTTTCCGGCAGTTTTTACGGAAAACCCAAAGAGGGGTACCGCATCGCCGAACTGTTCCGGCCGCGTGGAGATTCCGGATGGTTCATCCAGGACCGGATCGTCGAAACAGGCGGTGCCTGGATGAACGCGCATATCTCGTACTGGACCTGTCCCGGGTTCGGCGACGACCTGCTCACGATGATAGCCTCGTGAGGAGCCGGGCAGTCGTTTCCTTATACAGATAAATTCAAGCGACGTGAGAAAAATGGGCATTTTTCGCAATGGAGAGGAAGATATGAGAACAGGAATCGCGATACTCTTGTTTCTGGTGGTTTCGAGTTGTACCAGATACGTTTATTACGGAGAACTGGAATCTCCCGATTCGTCGGGTAAAGTTCGCCGGCACCTCGTTTACTGGACCAGGACCGAACGGCCGTTGTGGTTCGACGAAGTATCGGGTTCGATCCGGATATTGACCGAGTGCAGCAACCGCACCGTGAATTTCGATGAAACTGGCGAAGGAATCGTGTTTCGTCGCACTCCCGGGGATTCGGGTCTGGACACCACCGTGGCGTTGAACGAGTCCTGCGGACGAATCCTGAAATATCAAAGAATAAAGGATATCCCGGAAGGAGACCTGAAACTGGAACTGCATTGTATGCCGCTCACCGATGAATTTTCCATAAGTAATCACAAGTACCTGATGGCGCGGGATTCCTCCTACACGGTCAGGATCGTCAGGAAGGAGGGAGCGGCATTCAAAAGCGGGACGCCTGAACGGCCCGAGTGCCGATAACGGCATGGCCGATGAATGCGAACCGTAATCGACCGCAATCCGCTTCGCGGGACAGCGGCAGAGAGGCTCGAAGCTGCTCGGAGGTATTATGGTGATTCCGCACCTCCGATCCCACTCTTTTCATACAGTTGCGTATCTTATTGTAAACAAGCCGCCGACACTGTTTACCTTCAATCATTAGCCGGTTACGGCGTTACGAGTCCTGGATTCCATATCCTGAACACGTCGAGTACCCTTTATACCTGTCGCCGCATTCCCAGGGAATCTTTCCCCTTCAAGCAGAAACAGGATCAGCAACGAAGCCGCAGAAAACAATGCTCCGGCCCAGGGAATGAAATTGCCTACGGCGATGATCGCGAAGAGCATGAGGGCGACGAGCGGATCGGAGTCCTTCCGGCCGGAGGCCCGGATATCGCAACACCCGATCGTGACTGTCGCCGCGAACGCAATGAGAAAATTGATCAGCCGGACAACTCCGTAAAAGGAAAAGAACGTGGGGAAAGCTACGATCGCAAACACGGCCAGTGTAGCGGACGACGGCAGCAGCAGCGTGAACAGGTAACCGAAGTACCGGTTCCGGGAGTTCATCTCATACCAGTGGCAGGCGATCGCTCTCTCCTCCGCTTCGTCGAGTTCCGACGCGAAATGCCTGTTCATCATGAAAACGGCAACAAGAGGGAGAAGTGTGACGAAAGGGGACCGGGGATCTCCGATGAAGAGCAGCACCGGGGCGAGCGCCACCGGCGTGGCAACCACGACAAGCGCCGTGAGAACGCATTCGCCTCGCACCAGGTAAATGGTGTTCCGCATCACGGCGGTTTTAAGGCAAGGCGGCGCGAAGCGGGCCGTGAAACGGGCGATACGGACCGAAACGATCGCGAGCCGCTTCCGGAGATACCCGCTGCGAACTACCGTCGATTCGTCACCCGGTCTGTCCCGTCGCGAACAGGGAATAAGCCGCCGGTCGAGGACTCTTCTACATAAGAACGCCGTAGCCGCCATGAAGAAGAGGCTGCCGAAGGGAATCACTATAAGCGTCATGAGAGATCGTTCACCGATCACAACCGCTTCTAGAAGCGCTGCGGTCGCGAGCAGCGTGCCGGTAAACGGAACGAATGCGTGGTGTGTCTTTTCGAGCGCCCTTCGGGTGATTTCGATCCGTTGTCCGTAATCGAGGCGCATCACGAAATAAAAATCGGCGCGACGTGGTGTGCGAAGCGGAAGGACGAGCCGGAAAAACAGGACCGTCTCCGCGGCCACAGTCGCCACTGCCGTCAGCCAGGCGACCGGTATACGGGGAAAGTTGCCGGTCGCGACTCCCGCGTATTCGAACAAAAGAAAAAGGACGACACCCGATCCCGCGCCTTTGAGTGCGGATTCAATCGGGGATGGCGCCTTCCCGACAAATCCTTCAACGAGAAGATCGTACGCCGTTCTGTTCATGGGTTTTCGCCGCCCGGACCGGTGACGAACAGGTGGTAGTAGATCTCGTCGAGACTCCTGCCCGGAAATTCCGTAAAGAGTCGCTCGACCATCCCGGAGAAGGCGATCGCCCCCTTTCTCAGGATAATCACCTCACAGGCGATCCGTTCCACGAAGTCTAACATATGAGAGGAGACGAGTGCGCCCTTTCCCTCACTCCTGCGCCGGGCCAGGATCTTCTTGAGACCGAAAACGGCAAGGGGGTCGAGTCCGTTGGTCGGTTCGTCGATGACGATAAATCGCGGCGAACCGGCAAGGGCGATCATTAGGGATACCTTCCTGCGCATACCCTGGGAATACTCCCTGCACGGGGCGGTCCCGAACCATTCCCCGAGGTGAAACGCCGCACGACACTCGTCAATGTGAGCGGCGAAATCTTCGTCGCACGTCCCGTGTATTTCCTTGAGCAGGTGCATGATCTCCAGCCCGGTCAACCGCTCCTCGAGGATGGGACGCTCCGGGGCGTACCCAATACCGAAGCGGTGCAGCATCCCACCGGAGTAGTCCCGGATCACCGAACCATCGATCCTGTAATCACCCTCATAACCGGTCAATTCATTTATGAGGATCTTTACAAGTGTGGTTTTTCCGCTGCCGTTGGAGCCGATCAGAGCGGTTATATCACCCGAATCGATGCCGAGCGAAAGAGGGCCGAGCGTAAAAGCGGCGCAGGAGCCGTAGGAATAGGTCACATTTTCACAGGTCAGGTGCATGGGAATCTTTCGTCGGATAGGAAATGACAGAGAATACGCATCGGGAGATTAAAAATTCTACGCGATCCGCTTTTCTGACAGCGGCAGGACCGGTTTCGCTGCTGAAAGGGTCGGCAGCGCCCGCAGTATGACGTGATTACCGGAGGAAAAATGCCAGGCGGAGAAAGCATGTTTTATGAATGATGATTTTGCCTCCGTCCCCTTATTGCGTCCCTTACAGGCTCCCCAAAGAAAAAAGGCCGACTGGATCGGCCTCTTCTCGTGTATCAGACAAATCGTTACCGTTTTTTTAATGTAGAACTACTTTCTTCTGCGGAGAAACA
>CAZGVZ010000111.1:9726-10000 GCA_964529145.1 uncultured Fibrobacteraceae bacterium
TACCCCTAGCAGCCCGCAACCGAGAAGGGATAAAAGCGTCGGTTCGGGAACGGACGTAACCGTGAAAGTATACTTTTCCGTTTCACCCTGACCATTCTTGGGAAATCCGACAAATGATGCTCCGGAAGTGTACTTGTTCCAATCGTTGCTTGTAACATAGGTTTCAGGGGAATCATAATACCAAAACCATCCCGATTGAAACTCGTCATTGCTGAGATTCATGAGATCGTTATCGCAGGTAACGATACTAAGAGTGACTCTCGTAGTCAGTATC
>CAZGVZ010000112.1:0-8280 GCA_964529145.1 uncultured Fibrobacteraceae bacterium
ATACCGCTTGGCCCGCTCAAGCCAGACCACGGCTTTTAGCCGTGGTAGTTGATTCGCGTCCGTCCCGCATCGAGTGTACCCGATTCGTGTGGCTGCGTGGCGATGCGTAAATCATCCCAGGCTCCGCTGTGAGGAGCCGGGATTCTCCGTGGGGGACCGATGCTCAGAAGAAACCGGTCACCTTAAGGTAAAGGTTGGGTAAAACGCTCCCGTACTCGCTCTTATCAGGGTCACCCGTTCCCACCTGAGCTCCGAGTTCAATGTTGATATCATCGGTAAGCCCATATTCCACGGATGGAAGTAACATGACCGAGCGGTCGACCGTGTTGCCGAGTGCGAACGCGGAAAAGGAGATCCCCCCCGGAGCGTCGTACCGGAGTCCGGCGAAGAGATAATGTCTGGCGAATCCCGGCATTTCACCCGTCAAAAGATGGAGGAGATCCGTGGAGTTGTATTCAGAGGAGCTCTTGCGACCGAGTTGATTGTAGAAATATTCGGCCATCACATACAATCCATTGGGGAATGTATAGTCCAGCCCGAAATCCGCCTGCAGGAAACAGGAATCGAAGTCGGTATGTTTCCTGCCCTGGTGCGAAGGATTGTTCAGGGCCGCCTCGGCCCATACGCCGATATCTCCAATTTGACCGGCGAGATCCGCGCCTGTCATCGTTTTCGGCGGTAATCCGAACAGCCGCCGGTCGGCGTTCATGAAACGAATGCCGCTGAACGAGAGATCGAACCGGGCGATGTTGGTCTTGAATCGAATTCCGCCGCTGGAGTTTTCGATTTCCCTCCCGGGCGAGGCAACCAGTGAAATGCGGGAAAGATCGCCCAGAGGAATTTCCATTCGCAAGGCATTGACGCCGGTTTTCGGCGCATCGGGGTCCAGAGGATTCTTGCTGTTCCATACATCCGTGGGATTGAATGCGTAGCCGGTTCCCCAGGCGATCGTCTGACGGCCGATGAAGAGATCGAAATGCCGGAAGTATGCCTTGATGAGCGCGCGATCCAGGGCTATCCTGTCCGATGGGTAAAAGGTAGAATAGGGCATGTAGGTGAGAAAGCGGTCGATAGTCTCCTCTGAAACCGGGGAACTCCCCGATGTCGTGTCCCCGGTGGATCGGAAATCCCCCAATGCATCTATCAATGGAGACAGCAGTTCCTGCAACAGAACGTGAGTCACCGATCCATCACGCATGGTCTCGAAGGGATCGAGCGGCTGCAGGGGAGCCGTAAAGAGCAGGTGTGTTTCGATACCGCCGCTTTTACCGAAATCCCAGTTCCCATCGATTCTTGCCTGTGCGACATCCGAGATGATCTCTTCGGACGACAGGTGAATGGTGGTCCGGTTCTCGATATATCCTCCGAACTCGGGCTTTGCCGGGCCGGCAGCCGAGGAGAAAGCCGAAAAGAACAATGCCGGCGCGATCAGTGCGGGTACAGTTTTCATCCGGTACTCCTTTCATCTGCTCAGATATCTTTCGGAAAACATCCCGGGGTCCAGTTCGATGTCGTTTTCCGTCCTGTTCATTTCCATCACGGTCTTGCTTCCCTTTATGACATTCCGCATGACGATCTTCTCGAAGCTCCAGTACTTCCCGACCTTTTTTGCGCCCTCAATGGTGAGCTTTTTCCATAGTGTGTTTCCTTCGTCAAAATAATGGACCTCGACAGGAATGAATCTTTCCTTATCGATCCAGTTGACCGTTTTAGAATAGGACGACCCCGGTTTTTTCGGCGTTGCCGTCAGCTTGTAGCATATCAAACCGTTTTTCCGTTCCTCACCCTCCAGTTTGATATCGTACTCCTCCCTCATGTCCTTCGCTGACATGTCCTCGTAGGAAAAATCGGAGTTGTTGATCGACTGATTCTTCTGGTGACCGGCGATTTTCCTCACTCGCGCCGTACGAGGCGAGTAAAACCAGATATCGTCGCCGTCGTTGAGCATCAGAATCTTCATTCCCTTGATTCGCGCCGGTTCCATATACTCCATCAGGCTTTTTTCCCCCTTACCGGAGGAGTAGCTCATCAGTTTCGAGACGTTTTCCCTGCCGCCAGGCTCGTACACCGTCTGGACCATTTCCGTCCTGCTGGTCTGCGGATTCTGATTGGCTTCCGTTTTGTCCATAATTTCGTCCACGGTGATCGTGAATCCGCACACCGATGCCGTCATGATCAGAGTACACACTATCCTGAACATCGTTCCTCCTTGATATGATGAGTTGACAACTTGCACCGTCATAGGCGGCATTTCTGGAGCGGGCGACCGCCCGTGGAAAACAGGAAGAATGCATGGCATCCCAGGGTGCCGTTTTACCCCATCTGCAGAGCCTGTGGTCTTCACTCCGTTCAGTATGCGCAAGGAGTCCGGTAACTGCAGCGCCGCCGTATCGTACCGCTTTCCTCATATTGTACCCCCGGGAGGATTTCTCAAGAGCTTTATCATACGTCAGTAATTAACCGTCAGTCGACGATGGGACCTCTTCTTGAAAGTCTCTCCCCCAGAGTGATGATCGCCGGCAAAACGCAGGCGCTGCTCAGGAAACAGGCGCCCACGCCATAAAAAAGCGTCATTCCGAAGGTCGCCATGCCCACATGCGTACCCAGGCCCATAGAACCGAATCCTATCATCGTGGTCAGCGAGGTGAGCAATATGGCGCGCCCGGTGAATTTCAGCACCAGGGGAATGGAACCGGGTCCTTCGATTCTGTACCGGTGCAGCACATGCACTCCGTAGTCGATGCCGATCCCGATAATCAAAGGCAGGGCCATGAAGTTCATGATGCTCAGTTTCATCCCCGCAGCGGCCATGAGACCGACCATCCAGACCGTGCCCACCGCAAGCGGTATCGCCGCGAGAATGGTATATCTGAACGAACGGAAGTCGACCAGGAGAAAAACGAGTATGGCGACAGCGCCGATGATCGTGGCGTCTTTCCCCTTTTCGGCCATTAGTTTCATAAGTAATAGGGTTATCGCCGGCATGCCGGTAGTGCGTTCACTGACCCTCCGAGTCTGTTCGTTGAAGGCGTGGAGACTCTTCTCGTTCCAGATATATCCCTTGGGGTATACGTTGATCAGGAGGTCACTGTTCCGCGCATTGACATATCGTTTACGGATACCGTCGGGCAGGTTTTCGAGGGTGACCGGCTGTGTTCCCGCCATGGCGACGAGCCGATCCCTGAGTACCGAACCCGCGATCTTCTGGAATCCGTTCAATACCGTAAGGCCGTCCGCGGAGGAATCGATCTTTCCGGCGAGGGAGAGAATATAGGAGTCTTCATCCTCCATTCCGGCGATCTGGTCGCATTTTCGGATGATCTTGTTTTCCTCGCCGTTCGAAATGACGGACATTTCACCTATCTCGACGATATTCTGATGCAAACGCACTAGTTCACGAACGAGTTTCCGGGCGTCGTTCACGGTGAGTATCACGGCGGGGGAGGCGTCGACGAGCTTTTCCCTGAAGGATTCTATGATGACCGCGTTTTCATTCTGAACGGATTCTTCGGGAAGGAATTCGGTTATCGCGTCAACCGAACCGATAAGACCGGTGCGGTTACCGATTCTCTTGAATTCTTCGGTCAATGTACGGCATTCTTCGGGAGTCTTGGCCTTTACCATTGCAAAGTCGGGGGAAATCTCGAACTTGTCCAGTATTTTATTCTGGGTTATTTGACTCTGTGTTCCTTTGGGCTGCATCTCCATAATGTCGTATTCCCACTGCATTCCAGATCCGCCTCTGAGCGAAAGCGCTACAAGGAGCGCCGCGCCGAGGAGAACCGTGACCGCGACTGGAGTTCTTTGCAGGAATTTTCCTGACGCGGAAAGGAAAGCGAAATCGAACGGACGGAGTGGAATGGAGAAGAATGGATGCCTGGAGAACGCGGCTATACGTCTTGTAGCCAGGTTCCGGATCGTCACCATGATTCCAAGTCCGCAGCCGCGAAGAAGACCGGCCGGTATTGAATATCCCTTGTTGGCCCGGACGATCATTGCAGGGAGCATGATCATCTGGGTCAGAAGAGTGATGACGATCCCAAGGCCCATGGCTATTCCCATTTGAGAGTACGCCTCGAATCCCGTGAGCGGAAGAGAGAAAAAGACGATCGCTGTGGTCAGAGCGCCGGTGATCACTCCGGCTCCCACCCGGCTATACATGTAATGAATCGAATCCCTTACCGGTTTCCCCTCTTTCCTTCCGTCGAGAAATCCGGAGATGAAGTGGATTCCGAAATCGATGCCCAGGCCGATCAGCACTATTCCGAATCCTGCTGACATCATGTTGAGGTAATGAAAAAGCAGGGCCAGGGTTCCCGCTGTCCAGACAATTCCGGTCAACAGGGCTATCAACGAGAAAAACGGAATTTTCCATTCATGGAACGAGCCTGCCAGAAGTATGAGGATCATACCCATCGCGATGACGCTGGGCCAACTGAAATCTTTCGCGAGAGCGTTGTTTTCATCGATCTGCATCATCATGACGCCGGTACGGCCTATCGTGAGATCCGGGTACCCGGTGCGAAACGCTTCCAGCGTATCATCGATCCGGTACCCCAGATACATCATGTCCTCGAACTCGTTATAGCTCACCGAGGGTTGCAGCATCATCAGGAGCACCGTATTGTCCGATGAGATATAGTAACGGGGCCCGGAGATGAAGTCGGTGATCGCCTCGACGGCGGCTCCCGAATCGCCTTTATCGATATACAGTTCGAGACTCTGAAGGAATCTGCGTATACCCTCGAGGCCCTGCACCGCCTGCGCCTCTCCGTCAAGAGTGGTCAGATTATCCGAATCTTCGATATATTCCTTCTCGAAATTGTCGTTCATGTTCCCGACAAGATCGGGAATCGACAGGGAGCCGAACATGGAAATCGTGTTTTCCAGGTCTTTGGGTTTTTGAATGATCAATCCGTGCTCGGACATGAAATCGTTGTCCAGTTTATAATCGATACGCTTTACCAGATCGAGGGTGTCGTATTCGATGCCCGGGGGCCGCTTTCCCCGCATGAGGGCGATTTTATGCCTCAAACCGGGTTTAACGCCTTCGGCCGGTTTGATGACCGCTATTTTCCGAAGGCGCGCGGCAAGATCATCCGCGGCGACCTGCATGAGTTTTGTATTTTTTTCCGGGTCCTCTATGGTGATCATCACCGTCGCATCGGACGAGTAGTCTTCGATGATCTCGAGATATTCACTTATTTGAGGTATATCCTTTGGCATCATTTCGGCAAACTGGGTTTTAATGCTCAAGCGCGTGGTCGCGGCCAGCATGACCGCAGTGATGAACGCGCAGCATACGAGCACTTTGCCCGGATGATCGGTGACAAGTACGGAAAGCGTTCCGAAAAGCCTCTCCCTCAATTTCATGGAAAAAACCCCCGGTATTGCGGAGCGGTTTCAGAGTCGCTATCTGCACCCCGCTCCTGATTGTAGTATTGTTATAGATAACTATTACACTACAAGTATAGCACAAGCCGGGAACGGAGTCAAGGGGGACCGGAGGGCAGGCCGGGTATCGGTGTACTAACTTTCCGTTTGAGGAATGCTCAGGTGATGCTTTCCCTGGATTCTTTCCGTTCGGGCTGGGATTTCGGTCTGGTCTTTTTCGGGTTGCACCTCCTCATTGCCGGGTATCTCGTATTCCGCTCCGGGTACTTTCCAAAATTCCTGTGTTTTTTGATCGTCATCGCAGGCCTGGGCTATCTCGCCGACAGCGCGGGGAAGCTCGTTCTTCCCGATTATTCATTGTCGGTCGCGGCATTTACCTTCTTCGGCGAAGTACTACTGATTGTCTGGATGTTCCTGAGAGGGATCAGAGGGTTCGGTGTAAAGGGCGGCGAATAGGGCGGTAATATATCCGCACCTGGAAGCGGCATTTTTTATTTCCGGCGAGATCGACCGAACAAATTACGGCATCACGGCCGTCAGGATCCCTTTATCGTGAGGTTTTGGGGCGCTCACCCGGGCGGCGGGGATCGGTGAGATATGCCGGGGAGCTTGATTGCTCCCCGGCGACGTTTCACAGCATTAGGAACGACGCAGACGCGCTGGTCGTGACCATCCGGCACGACGGATGTGGAAAATTTACGCACGCATCCTGCATATGCCCCGACATGTATCGGCATTTCGTGATTGTTGCACCGCATTAAAGGTCGTATGCCCGCAAGGGAGAAAAACATGAATCCGGGCCGACTGAATCTGTTTTTAATCCAATTACCGGAACAGAGGTCCGCATCATATTTTTTGCACCTGATTCAGCCGCTGGAATCACGCTCAAGGGCGGACGCGAGAAAAAGCCCGAGATCCTTTCTGGTGAACGGTTTACAGATGCTTGCAGTGAATCCGAACTCCCTAGGATGAGACATGATCGGGTCGTCCGCATATCCGCTCGCCACGAACACCGGTATATCCGGACATGATTTCGTCACCTCGGCGATGATCTCCTTGCCGCCTTTTCCTCCCGGAACTGTCATGTCGAACATCATGAAAGCGATTCCGTACGGCCGAGGAGCTGTTTCCGCGAGAAATCGTACCACTTCATCACCATTCTGAAAACAGACGACGGAATACCCGAAAGAGGTGAACATTGCGCCGACCGTTTCCCTCACCATCTCTTCGTCATCCATCAGAATAACCGTTCCTGAACCGGTATGATGCGCCGGTCGATCGGAAACGACGGTCGCGGGCGCCTCCAGGGAGGCGGGAAGATAAATGGTGAAGGTGCTCCCTTTGCCCGGTTCGGAATCCACCTCGATGCTGCCATGGTGACGCAGTATGATCGAATGACAGATCGCCAGTCCCAGTCCGTAACCGGTGGGCTTGGTGGAATAGAACGGATCGAAAATGCGGTGAAGCGACTCATGTGGTATGCCGCAGCCATTGTCGCACACCGAGATGCGTACATAGCACCCGGCCTGAAGCGAGGAGTGTTCCAGGTTACCGAACGTAATATTTGCGGCGGATAGCTCGATCCGTCCGCCCCCGGGCATCGCCTGCTGTGCGTTGATCACGAGATTACTGATAACCTGGCTTATCTGGGTGCGATCGAAATGACATCGCCACAGACCGGGGGGAGCCGTGCAGTCGCAGGAAACGTTGGAACCGCTGAGCGCGAACACCGCGATATCGCCGATAAAGGGAAACAGCTCGCCCGTTGTTCGCACCGGTTCGCCTCCCTTCGCGAAAGTGAGCAGTTGCCGTGTAAGGTCCCGCGCCCGGGAAATCGCCTCCATCGCTTTTGTAAGATACGAGGTTACCTCAGTGTTGTCAGACTCTTCGATCGCAAGATCGATGTATCCGAAAATACCCCCTAGCAGGTTGTTGAAATCGTGGGCGATACCTCCGGCCAGAACACCGAGTGAATCGAGTTTTTGAATGTTCTGGAGTGCTTTTTCCGTGTTTTTCCGCTCGGTGACGTTCCTGACAAATACGCAAATCTGATCGGGGACGATTCTATAGGAGTAGGTTTCGAAATGCATCCGGTACTCGGCCGAATAGAATTCGTAGGTGCTCGGCACTCCTGAAACGGCCACCCGGAAATAATTGTTCAGCCAATCGGTGGTGTCTACCGGGACCAGCTCTTTGTAACGTTTCCCGATGACCTTTTCATGGGGAAGCCCGAGAATCCTCTCAAAAACCGGGTTCACCTCGAGATACCGGTAATCGATCGGATCTCCCCGATCGTCATAGATGACTTCAGAGAGATAGAAGCCGTCCGTGATCGACATGAAAAGGGTTCTGAAACGGTTTTCGCTCAGACCGACCGCTTCCTCCAGCAGTTTTTTTTCAGTAATGTCAAATGCCATGCCCCGGATGCAGAGGGGCCTTCCGGCCTCGTCGACCGCCAGCCTGGCATTGATCGACAGATGAATTCTTTTGCCCGACTTCGTCTGCAGCACGGTTTCGAAATCCATGACAGCACCGGTGTCGAGAATCTGCGACAGCATGGCGATCGAGCGTTCGGCATCCGGAGGGCTCTGGAAATCCGGAAGCCTTTTCCCCGATATCTCCCGCGGCGAATACCCGGCCACCTTTTCCCAGACGGAATTGGTATAGGTAAAGCAACCGTCAAGATTGCATTCCCAGATCAGATCCTGAGAAATTTCGATGATGTCCCGGTAGAACTCGTGCGATGCTGCCGGGTGTTCGTCAGAGCGGTTTCGCATACAAATCCTTTTACTGACATGCATTCAGATGCCTAATGATACCATGATACGAGTATCGCGGCAACTGTCCGGAAGGTGCTTGCCATGGGCGAAACGGTGGCGCCGGAGC
>CAZGVZ010000112.1:8290-8934 GCA_964529145.1 uncultured Fibrobacteraceae bacterium
CCCCGAGGAACTCAGTCACACGTGAAGGGCACCCGCCGCGGGGCGTACATCGATTTTCTTTCCGGGAACCGGCCGGCGGAGAGAGCGCAGTTCACCCCTGAAGATGCCGCACAAGCCTACATGTCCACGACGGAGTACCGGCCGTTCCAGTACATCGATACCGGCTGGGTCGAGATCCCCCCGGAGGAGGTCAACCACATAAAATGATCGCGAAACAGGAGGTCGTTCGAACCTAATTTTTGGACACTACTCCGGTCACCGATGTATATTTGCATTCCATATTTGGCTGTTCGCGGAAGTGGTGGAATGGTAGACACGCTAGTTTCAGGAGCTAGTGGGTGTAAGCCTGTGGGGGTTCAAGTCCCCCCTTCCGCATTAATCTCCCCGAATGCTCCAATTACCCAGACGTAATAAATTCGATGCGAACCATTGCACTACTTCCATCTTCGGTCATTGAAAAAATTGCAGCCGGAGAGGTCGTCGAGCGCCCGGCAGCGGTGATCAAGGAACTCGTCGAAAACTGTCTGGATGCAGGCGCGACCGCCATCGATATCCATGTCGAAGACGCGGGTTTTTCGCTGATCAGGGTAAGCGACAACGGCGGGGGGATGTCGAAGGAAGATCTCGGGATGTGCATGCTGCGG
>CAZGVZ010000112.1:9007-9972 GCA_964529145.1 uncultured Fibrobacteraceae bacterium
CCATTGGCACCTTCGGGTTTCGCGGTGAGGCGCTGGGAAGCATCGCCGCGGTGAGCAGAATGTCGGTGGCGACCTCGACGGAGAGCGACGGATCGGGTCTGGTGCTCTCCTGCGAGGGCGGCGCACTGTCGAAAGAACCGGTTCCCCACGCACACCTTCGCGGAACCACCATCGCGGTGAGGGATCTTTTCTTCAACGTTCCCGCCCGGAAGAAGTTCATGAAAACCCGCCGCGGAGAACAACTCGCCATCGTCCGCATGCTCGAGCAGCTGGTGATACCGTTTCCCGGCGTGCATTTCACCCTTACGATTGACGGGAACTCCGTATTCGATCTTCCCGCGGTCGAATCCCCCCTGCAGCGTATAGCTGGAATAGCCGGACAGGATTTCGCCACGTCCCTGATCGAGTGCCGCGGTGAACGGGAAAAAATGGATGTCACGGTCTACATCTCGCCTCCCGACCGGTCACTGGAACGCCCCCGTTTCCAGTGTTTATATGTCAATTTGCGGCGGATCAACAGCGAGGCGGTGTTCCATTCAATCCGCGAAGCGTATTCCAGGTTTATCGTCCAGAGCCGGCGACCGGCGTTCTTCTGCTTTCTGACCATCGACCCGGCGAGCATCGACGTCAACGTGCATCCGACCAAGCAACAGGTCAAGTTCGAGAACGAGCGTGAAATATTCGGCTTCATCTACGCCGCGATCCACCGGTGGGTGGGTCCGGGCATCGCAAGCCGGAGCGATTGCGGCGTTCCGGAGTCGCGCGCGGAGGGCGAAAGCGGCCGGAGCACGTCATCCTGGAACATTCCGGCTGGTCCGGAGACCGGTTCCGTAAAGGCGCAGGATTCCTTTTCGTCGGTGAGGGAGACACCCTTTGCCCCCGGAAACGAGGCCGGATCGGGCACAAAGCACCAGAAGAGGAGTGATGGCGGGGATCAGGGCGGCCAGACCATTCTCACCTTTCCC
>CAZGVZ010000113.1:0-9933 GCA_964529145.1 uncultured Fibrobacteraceae bacterium
GGTTTCAACTATCAACCGGTCGGCCTCAAACTGTCCTACCCTCCCTGCGCGGACGGAGATCCGGTTTCGATCACCGCGAGCGGCGATTCGGTTACCGCTCCCTTTACCCTTACCACCATAGGCATCGACCCGCTCCAGGTGCTCAACGACTCGATCTGGCTCATCGATGGCCAGCCGATCGACTTGAGGTGGACTCCTCCTGCCAACAAGGACAACTCCACCGTGTTCGTAATGATCGATATAAGCTACCACGGCAACACCAAAGGCAAAATTGAATGCTTCTGCGAGGACGATGGTCAGCTCACAGTTCCCGTGCCCATGCTGTCCAGGCTGATCGCGCTTGGAATATCTGGCTTTCCGAAAATAGAAGTGAGCCGGCTTTCGGTGGGCGGCACCGACAGTGCTTCGAAAGGAAAACTCGTCATCGAATCGAAATTATTGATCTATCTCCATATACCGGGCATCTACTCCTGTGACGGGGAAAGGATCAGGTGCCCCGACGGGATGACCTGCGGGGATGATCGCCGGTGCAGGTAAAGAGAGGAAAGAGAATGAGAAGAGTTATCACCACCGTGTCGTCGGGAATATCCCTGTTGTCATTGCTCCTTGGATGCGCCGATGATCCTCAGGGTCCCGGAAAACGCGACCAGGTCGTATGGAAATGCTCGATCGATTCCGGAAGCGAAGTCGATTATTCCACGACGCTCGGCTGTACCGGCGATTTCGATGCGCTCGCTTCCGAACCGCTCGACGCGAGCATACCCGGAGCGACTTCGGTTAAGACCGTGATCGATATCGGATTCGACGGTACGCTTTATTTCCAGAACTCCATAAAATTTACGATCCATCACGCCTTCGCTTCGGCCCTCCTCTCGGGAGACGGTAAACCTCTGGTGACCACCAACACCGGAGAATTCAATGAATATTATATCCCGGACAGGAGATTCGTTCTTGGGGCGATCACCTATTACGCCGGAAAGGGCGTATGGACCTATGAAATCGCACCGTACGACAACGCGAGCGCCGATATGATCGCGATGGCCTACACCATGATCGCTGATTCATGTTTTTTCGGCGACTCGCTCTATTTCCACCCCACCTCGGTTACCGTCGACAAAGAGGCGAAAAAGCTACCTGATTCGATCCTGATCATCACTACCGACGAACTTTTCGCAGGTATGGAGTACCAGCCGCTCAACTACGGTACGAGTTACGGCAGGCTCGTATTCATGACCGCAGCGTCGCTCGACACCGGGTATGTGGGGTTCCGCGACATCGTGGTGCTAGATCTGGTGCCGAACGACATCTCCGTAACGAGCGGCATCATCACCGAAGCGTTCCAGACCCCCCTTGCACACATCAACGTGCTTTCGCGCAACCGTGGTACGCCCAATATGGGGCTCAAGGGGGCCTACTCGAACGCGCAGCTCCGTTCCCTGGAGAACAAGTGGGTAAAATACGAGGTGAAATCTCACGAGTGGTCGGTCACCGAAGTGACCCTGGAGGAGGCGGACGCTTGGTGGGAAGATCACAAACCTGCGACCATAGGCATCGCCAAAATGAATCTCGACGTGAAGGACCTGCGCGACGACAAGGAAATCCTCGATCTCGAGAACCTGAGTCTTGCCGACGCGATCGATTCCGCGATTCCCGCCTTCGGGGGCAAGGCGAGCCATTTCGGCGCATTTCCGCACATGGACTCCAACCTGGTGCCACATCCCAAAGGTTTCGCGGTTCCGGTGTTCTATTACTGGCAGTTCATGGAGCAGAACGGATTCAATGCACAAATGACGGAGCTGCTTGCCGATGCGGAGTTCAAGGGCGATCCTTCCATCCGCAGCGAAAAACTCGAGAAGCTTCGCAAGGCGATTGAAAAGGCCCCGGTCGATTCCACATTCACCGCGACGCTCATGAACAAGCTCAATACCGAATATCCCGGAATCACTATGCGCTTCCGTTCGAGCACCAACGCCGAGGACCTCGACGGTTTCACCGGGGCGGGTCTCTATACCTCTAAAAGCGGTGATCCGGGCGACGTGGACGATATTCTCGACGCCATCCGCGAGGTGTGGAGCAGCGTCTGGTATTTCCGCGCCTTCGAGGAGCGCAGCTACCGCAACATCGACCATATGTCCGTCGGCATGGCGCTTCTGGTACATAATTCGTTTCCCGACGAGGAGGCGACCGGCGTGGCGATCTCGAACAATCCGTTCGACTCCTCGGGACTCGAGCCCGCGTTCTACATCAACGTACAGTACGGTGACGCATCTGTGGTTCTGCCTGACGCGAACATCACAACCGACGAACTGATCTACTATTACGACATGCCCGGACAGCCGATCGAATACCTGGGCCATTCCAACCAGATTCCCGAGGGCACCAATGTGCTTACCGCGACACAGGTATACAAACTTGGGCTTGCGCTCAAGGAAATCAACCGGTTCTTCCAGCCTGCCTACGGAACCGTACAGGGCAAATGGTGGGCCATGGACACCGAGTTCAAATTCGATCAGCCGCTCGGAGACCCGGACGGAGAGCCGGTCCTGTCGATGAAACAGGCCCGTCCCTATCCATGGGGCAAGGAGTAGGCGCGTCAAGAATACTCCCGGACCGATCACCGGATCCGGGTTCCTTCTCGCCAGAGGTGTTGACGCCCCCTCACAAATCGCTCTGACAGCGCTCTCGAAGCACCGGATTGCCATTCATTTACGGGCGAATCAAAAACGCTGCCATCTTCTCAGGTAAAATCTTCTTGCATTTCAACCCGGCTCATCGGATAATCCGGGTGTATATTTTCATTATGGTCCGCATATCGCACCCGGAATCGGTCCCGGATCGTTTCCCCCCCGTGCGAGAGAGGATTACAAAGCTTCTACTAGATTGCACTGCATCAACAGGAATGGGCTGGTATGAGGGTCGTGGAACTGGTACTTCTGTGTCTGTACATGATCGTTTCCGTCCTTTTATGCACCGGTATGCGGTAGACGACGTCGCGCCATACAACTCCGTCTGTCCTGCCGTCTCTGTTGTATGGACGTCAGCGCTCTTCCGAAACTATCGTTTTCATTTCCCTGGTGAATTCATTCGCGATAGCCGGCGCTCCGGGTATGTTCCGTTCGAAAATGGACCTGGAAGTGAGCGTGTCCGATCCGTACACTACAGCATTCGCATTTCCGTCAACTCCGAGCCGTGCTCCGTCAAGCGATACACCGATGAAGAGACCCTTCGAGCGGGCATAAGAAAGGATTTGGGCATCCATCTGCGCTGTAGTGGCAGCGGATGCGCTCCTGCCTATCGGCCCGGCCGCCACCCCCGCTTCGGCTCCAAGTGTGAATTTTCCGTCATTGACTTTCATCGCACTCTCACGGGTCCTGAACACGAGGACCAGATCGATCGATTCCACCCCCCACTGCCATCCGATACTGCCTCCTCCCAATGTCACGAAAACCGGTTGACTCCACCCGCCATCCACTCCTTTCGCGGTCATCACTCCTTTTCCATACCGTCCGCCTATTCCGAAGGCCGCTTTGAAGAGATCCGGTATGATCGCGATCCCTCCTGCATTTTTCAATATTTCCTTTGGAATCGCACTGTCAGGAACATCATTTATCGATTTCATCACCTGTATAGCCTTTTCGATACGCTCGGTGTTTTCGGTCGTCGCGCTGTTGGCGGCAACTGGAGGTACACCGGAGAAAAGCATGCAGCCGAACACGATCGTGACTCCGAATAGTTTCATTTTTTCCTCCTTTCGTTCGTAATAAAATGTTTAGTTGCAACGGATATGCCACAAAAATGATCCGCTCTTTCTGATCGCGGAAGCTATTTTTGAAACTCGGTTGTGCACTGTTTGCGAACCCTTACGATGCGGAGCCCGCTACACTGCCGTCTCCATTTTTACAGGGCCGAATCCTGAAGATTTCGGAGAACCGGCTGCAGGCATCTTGCGATACGCCGTCGATTCGGAATGATCACGGCACCCGCATCGAGTCTCACCATTATCACGGGAGAAAGAAATGCCTGAAATTATCGAATTGAACCGTGTGGATGAACTCAATCGCAGAATAGAGAATCTGCGGAGGTATCTTTGACATAGACGAAAAACGGCAACTGTTGCTCGAACTCGAAAAACGGGCATCCCTCCCTGAATTCTGGAGTGACACCAACCAGGCCAAAGCGACTCTCAAAGAGATCAAAACGGCGAAGCGTGTTATCGAACCATGGGAAAAAGCACGCCAATCGGGAATCGAACTCTTCGAATTTCTGGAACTCGCCATTTCCGAAAACGACCAGGCGACACTGGCTGAATTGAAGACCCAGGCGGACCTCCTTGAAAAAGAGGTCGATCGAATCGAATTCATCCGGAAACTGAGCGGTGAAGACGACGATTGCCCTGCCGTTCTCACCATTCACAGCGGAGCGGGAGGAACCGAATCTTGCGACTGGACCGAAATGCTTTTCCGCATGTATTCGAGATGGATAGAGCGGCGCGGTTTTTCCGCGACCGTTCTCGAATCCCAGCCCGGAGACGAGGCAGGCCTCAAGAGCGTTACTCTCGAAGTGCATGGCGAGTATGTCTATGGGCATCTCAGGGCGGAATGCGGAGTGCACCGGCTGGTGCGTATTTCTCCTTTCGATTCGAACGCGCGCAGGCACACCTCTTTCGCATCTGTCTATGCGTATCCGATCGTCGAGGAAGTCGATGATTACGAAATCGAAGAGAAGGATATCCGCATCGATACATACAGGGCCAGCGGCGCGGGCGGTCAGCACATCAACAAAACCGACTCCGCCGTTCGTATGACGCACATCCCCACGAACATCGTGGTGGCGTGCCAGAACGAACGCTCCCAGATCAAGAACCGTTCGGTCGCTCTGCGCCTGCTCAAGGCGAGGGTTCGCCAACATTACAAGGAGATCGAGGAACGCGAACGGGAATCCAAACTCGCCGAAAAGAAGAAGATCGAATGGGGAAGTCAGATACGGTCCTATGTGCTGCATCCCTATAACATGGTCAAGGATCATCGCACCGATACGGAAACGTCGAATACCCAGGCTGTGCTCGACGGAGATATCGATGCGTTCATCGAATCGTTTCTTCTTTCCCAGTGATCCGCCGAGGGGAATCCGACCTCGCCGGCAATTCGGACTGAAAGGGACAAATGGCACGAAGGATCGCAAAAAAGAGCGCCCGAGTCAGTAGAGAGGCGATCTGCGGTTTTCTTCAGGAAATCCTCGATATTCCATCGGTCCCGGACCTTTCCTGTAACGGACTGCAGGTACAGGGCGCAGGGGAAATCCGCCGCATAGGACTGGCTGTCGACGGTTGCATGGAAACCTATCGCGGCGCGGTCGAAAACCTCTGTCAGATGCTGATCGTGCACCATGGGATCATCTGGGGAGGCCTTACCGCAATCTCCGGAAGGACGCATGCTCATATTGAATTCCTCCTGCGTCACGAGATGAACCTTTTCGCCGCTCACCTGCCGCTCGACATGCACCCGGAGCTCGGCAACAACGCCCGGCTCGCCGCCCTCCTCGGCATACGGCAGCTCAGGCCTTTCGGAAATTACAAAGGCACCCTTATCGGTTTCGAAGGCACGCTGCCGGCAGCAACCACTCTCGACATGGTCGTGGAACGCCTCTGCCGGAAACTGGACACCTCCTGCACAGTATTGCCCTTCGGAGCCGGCCGGATCAGGCGGATCGCCGTGGTATCGGGAGGCGGAGCCGGAGAGCTCGGCGAAGCGGTGGAAAAACGGCTTGACTGCTACATTACAGGAGAACCTTCGCACGAAAATCATCACCTCGCGCTCGAGGCTGGAATCAATGTGGTGTACGCGGGTCACTACCACACCGAAAAACCGGGCGTTCAGGCTCTCGGTGCTGCGATCGAGAAGCGATTCGGCGTTGAAACGGTGTTCCTTGACGTACCGACGACTATCTGACCTCTCTAACCATACGGATTGAACCTATGCGCTCAATGGCGAACATGAAAAGGAATGTATTGAAAATCGTAAATCCCGTGATCGGCATTTTATTCATAACCCAGGCGGGTTCCGGTCTGCTCCACCGGGCGATTCCCTACGAAACGTACGAATTGATACACGAATTCGGGGGATATCTTTTTTCCGCGACGATCGCCCTCCATATAGTCCTGAACCGGAGTTGGTTCACGGCTGCGTTCAGGAGCCGGAAGTGACCCCGATATGCCCATGGTTAACCTCACATCAGCCCCGAAATCATTTCCTCCTGACTATGGACCCGGGGTGATGCTCCTTTTCCCGACGATCTCTTCCAGGCCGTTCCTTTCGCGCCCCTGGCCCCGGATTCCCGACCGGGACATGCTTTCCATTGTGGACAGATGTATTTTTCTTTGGACCGTCGCGTCAGCTCCTGCCGTTCCGGAATGGCGCGTCGACTGCAGCCACCAGTCTCCGCTTCGAGGATCGGAAAGACCGCGCGTCGTTCCCTCCCTGCGAAGCGGAAACAAACGACAACATGATTCAAGAGGAGGCGAGCATGAAAAAGTATATGTGCAACGCATGCGGCTGGATATACGACCCCGCGTACGGCGATCCTGACGGCGGAATAGCTCCCGGGACCGCATTCGAGGATATTCCCGACGATTGGGTCTGTCCGCAGTGCGGTGTGGGAAAGGACGAGTTTTCTCCAGTGGAGTGAAAGCACGATCAACCCGGTCCTTTTCCGGGAAGTACAGGATGACCGATGTCGCGAGTGCGGGGCTGAAGGCGGTTCACAGCCCCTTGCGCTCCGGAATCCTGTCGTATTCCATTACCTGCCCCGGTAAGAATCATGTGTAATCCCTTTGGGATTATCACAAGGGGACCACGGCCTCGGGGCCGTGGTGCAAACAGCAACTTCGGGGGCAGGCGCCCATCCGCCTTGGCGGGCCAAGTCATTGCATTCTTTAAGCGTATGGAGTCCAGTGGTGCGCACTGTTTCTATTGTACCGCTTCGCCCGCTCAAGCCAGTCCACGGCTTTTAGCCGCGGTATTTGACTCGGGGAGGCCGGAGGTGTTTTTGGGTGTAAACCAAGAAAGAATGTTCACCGGTTCTCACGTGCGCAGGTAAGCCATAAACCAGCCGGTGGCTCCTCGTATAGAACCCATTGCAGGATTTCTACAAATGCCTTTCAGTACAGTAAGTGATGAGTCCGCGTCTTAAAAAGCATCCTTGCCCTGATTGCCTCTTTTGCCAATGGTGCGCGGATGAGAGATGCCGTACGTGCAGGGCCGTTTTGAAGGAAAGCCCGCCGTTTCCCTCGTGCCGAGCCCCTCTGAACAAGGAGTCCGTATATGACCGACATCCCGAGGACCGCCATAATCATTGCCGGAGCATCGGGAAATCTGGCGAAAAAGAAGCTGATACCCGCGCTTGAAATCCTTTTTGAGGGGAACCGTCTCGGACCCGATCCGCTCATCGTGGGGACCGGACGCAGCGTGTTAACCGATGAGGCTTTCAGAAACTGTTGTACGCGGTCAGCTTCGTTTGCCGCAAAAATTTTCTATCACCGCAACCTTGCCGGTATCCGCCGTTTCATTCGGGACCGTGGACGTTTCGAACGAGTGGTCTTCTTTCTGGCTCTTCCTCCGTCCGCCTACGTCTCCACCGCCAGACAGATCGTCGAAGAGGGCTTCGGCAGTGAAACCTCGATCATCATCGAGAAGCCGTTCGGATACGATACGGCATCCGCCTGTAAACTCAACAGCGAGCTTTCGCCCCTTTTCGATGAATCCCGGATATTCCGAATCGATCACTATCTTGCCAAAGAGGCGGTTCAGAATATCCTGGTTTTCCGTTTCGCAAACAGCCTGTTCGATCCGGTCTGGAACAGTCGCTGCATAGAATCGATCCAGATCAGCGCACTGGAACAGGATAGAATAGCCGAACGGGGAGCCTATTTCGACAAGGCCGGCATCATTCGTGACATGGTTCAGAATCATCTGCTGCAGCTTCTCAGCCTTTTGACGATGGAACCTCCGGTATCGCTCCACCCCGACGATATCTGCTGCGAAAAGACGATGATACTCCGGACATTGAGGATCGAAGCCTGTCACAGGTTTCAGTACGAAGGTTACCTGGCGGAACGGAACGTCGATCCCTCGTCGACCACCGAGACGTTCGCGGAGCTGCAGCTCACGATCAACAACTTCCGCTGGGCCGGCGTCCCGGTTTTCATCCGTACCGGAAAGGCGGTTCACCGCCGGGGTACCGAAATCGGAGTTCGTTTCCGGAAGCTGCCCCGCCTGCTCTACAATGAAGGTGGTACTCTCCAGCCCAATCAGATCGTGTTCAAGATTCAACCCGCGGAAGGCATCATTCTCGACATTCAGAGCAAGACTCCCGGCACCGACAACGAGCTGACGCGTTCGACCATGAATTTCTGTTTTCGGGACTCGTTTACCGGAAATATCCCCGACGCGTATCAACGCCTGCTTTTCGATGTGCTGCGCAACGACCATACGCTCTTCGTGAAAGCGCACGAATCTGAAACGGCCTGGCGCGTGGTTGAACCGGTGCTCGACTCGGGCCCGGTCTCCCCGTACGTTCCGGGCGGAATGCCCTCCGCGCTGCCTGTGGACTGGATCGACTTCGATTCCTACCAGACAATGTGCCTGTGATTTTTGGTGGTCCACCGGGACCGAGATGTGATCAGAGACGCCATAACATGGCGCCTTTACGGGAACCGTGCCGAATTCCATTATGATTTTACCGGAACAAAAAAACGAAGGGGGAACCCTCCCCCGTTCCGGAACCCGGAACGGGGGAACGATCTCCAGAATTCCTGTCCCCCTTCGGTGAACCGTGTTTCAATATGACACGAAAGTGATGCCTTAGTCATGAAACGGATCAGTAATTGAAGGCCTCGCAGAGATTACACTGGAAATCTCGATCCGCAGCGACTGTACAAGACGACATCTCCCGTTTACAGTAGCGGGTGATCCGTGCAGTATCAACATCTCCCGGTGCATGGCCCGGGTGAATGATCGCCACCGATCATGAACCTGTCAAGTGGCGGTCCAGGCAGTAAATTACATGGTGAGCGGATTCAGCCTCTTTTCCTCACGGGAATGATCTCCCATCCGTTTTTATGCGCATATTCCCGTAACCTGCGGTCAGGATTGACCGCAACGGGTTTGTCTACCGCATTCATGACATACCGGTCGGAATACATGTTCGCGTACAGGGTTGTCTGATTCTGGTCGAAACCGAACCGGTACCGGAAATCACGCAGAACCTCCAGTTTACCGAATCCGTACGGGACGACCCCCACCACTCTTCCGGTATAAATACCGTCGCGGATCTCGAGATCCGTCGCCTTGACACCATCGAATCGCAGTCTGGATGCGAAGCTTTCCGCGATAATGTCCAGAGTGCCGGAGAGCATAAGAAGCAGTTCCCCCTGCTCGCGGTGCCTCTCAATAACTATCCTCATCTCCCTGAACACCAGCTTTTCGACCATAGGACCGTAATAGTTCCTGGCTACGTCCTGAAATTTTTCTATTTTTTTACCGCGCAGATACCTTTTATTGCCCCTGATCATTTCGTGCAGGTTTCCTCGCGACGTCAGGAAAGGAACGATCATACGGGCGGAGTCGGCCACGGTTAGAACGCCGGTCCGCAGCAGATAGAAGAAAAATGTCCGTTCCGCGCTCGCGTTGGGAATCAACGTACCGTCAAGATCGAAAATAGCGGCTCGACGCATCTCAACAGATCACTCCCAGAGCTTTGGGCACCGCCTCGATGCGGGCGGGAGTCCTTCCCGAGATCTCGCCGTCGGCCTCCATGATCTGCCTTCCGCTCCGTTCGATTTCGATCCACCGGGGCTGAAGATATTCGACCTCCGCGTATTTCCATAATTCTCCTTTGTATATACCACGGAGATAGAGCACGGCATCACGGAGCCTC
>CAZGVZ010000114.1:0-2849 GCA_964529145.1 uncultured Fibrobacteraceae bacterium
GATATCGCCCTCCTTGATGAAATGCGATTTACCGGGTCCCGGGGAAAGATAGAGCGTTCCGACAAACGGAGCATTGATGGTTTCGTTAAAGGCCGCAGCCTGCGTTTTTTTCGCGGCCGGAGCAGCCGGCTCAGGTTCGTTCCTTTCCGCAGGTTTGATTCGCCGGGAAGGCTCGGCCGATACCGCGGCACCGGCAGGAAATGTGGGTTCCATAAGAACCGGTGTGGCGGCATTTGCGGCTCCCCGCCCGCCGGAGGGGCGGACCGCGATGGTGAAATTTCCCTTCCTGAAAATCAGTTCCTCGAGAGTGAGACCTTCGATCTTATCGAGCAGTTCCGCTGCCACATCTGGAACGTTGGGCAACGATATCATGGAAGAGGCCTGCGGGATCTGAACCGGCGCCTCTGCGGAAGCGCCTGCTTCCTTCGGAGCCTCGGCTTGTATCCGCGTGGTTTTTTCCTGTTCGGCACGCATTTTTTTAATTTCCAGATCAGCCGGAGTTTCGGGTCGCTGTTCGGGCGGCAGCGCGCGCCACATGAAAAACTGCAGCGCGGGTTCCGGGAGCAGGACATAGCTGATTATGTCTTCTTCGTGTTCGATGAACTTTGGATCCACGCCTTCGTTGGCCCGGGGCAGCATGGGAGCGAGATCGTCCGCAGGGCGGTGATCGATCGGTTTTTCGTCTCCGAGGACTTTGGTGACGAACTCTCGGCTGATCGGCACGGGCGAACGGCCGTATTTTCCGCGGACATAGTCCTTCACCTCGTTGGGTATTATCTTGTACCGCTCGCCCGCAATGACGTTCATGACCGCTTGGGTGCCGACGATCTGGCTCGTGGGAGTCACCAGAGGAGGATATCCGAGGTCCTCCCTCACCTGGGCGACCTCCTTGAGGACTTCTGACATCTTGTCAAGTGCATTCTGCATGGCCAGCTGGGAACGAAAATTGGAGATCATGCCGCCCGGTATCTGGTGCACGAGTATTCCCGGGTCGATGAAGGGCAGAAAGGCCGAACCCTGCTGCCGCTGAGGAGCGAGTTCATTGAAATATCGCGCCACTCTGCTTAGCGCTTCTATATCGAGATCTGCCGAATAGTTTGTCTCCGTAAATATGGCGCTCATCGTTTCGACGGGGGGCTGCGAGGAGAAGCCCGCCATCGAGGAGATCGCGCAGTCGATCGCTCCGGCGCCCGCGCGCACGCCTTCCACATAGGTGGCCATCGCCATGCCGCTAGAGGCATGGCAGTGCAGCTGTATGGGGATGTCGAACTCCGCGATGAGAGCCTTTACCAGCCGTTCCGCGCTTATCGGCGAAAGGATGCCGGCCATATCCTTGATGCAGAGCGAATCTATCCCGAGCTGCACCTGTTCCCGTGCGTAGGAAACGTACTTTGCGACCGTATGCACGCTCGAGATTGTGTAGCAGAGCGTCCCCTGTGCATGGCCGCCGTGCCGCTTGACCGCTTTAATCGCCGCCTCGAGATTGCGCGAATCGTTGAGCGCGTCGAAGACACGAAAGATATCGATCCCGTTTTCGCAGGCGAGCGCCACGAAACGATCCACCACGTCGTCGGCATAATTCCGGTAGCCGACCAGGTTCTGACCCCGCAGGAGCATTTGCAGGGGCGTGTTTTTGGCTTTAGCTTTTATCAATCTCAGCCGTTCCCACGGGTTTTCACGGAGAAAGCGCAGGCAGACGTCGAACGTCGCTCCGCCCCAGCACTCGAGAGAGTAATACCCGACGCTGTCTATCACGTCTATGATGCGAAGCATGTCATCAGTGCGCATGCGGGTGGCCCACAGCGATTGGTGTGCGTCACGGAGAGTCGTGTCTGTGATGCGGAGCGGAATCTTGTGCAACTTGTCTTCGGAGGATTTGCTCGTTTTTGTCATGATATTTCCTGCCTCTTATTTGGTGAATTTACCCATAGACGCGTACTTTTCAAAGCGCCGCGACGTCAGTTTGACCGCAGACCACGACGAAAATTTTTTGAGATACTTCAGGACTACGCTCCTGATTTCCTCTGCGGTCTTCCGCGGATCGGAATGAGCACCGCCCGGCGGTTCGGGGATGATTTCGTCGATCACTCCGAGATCGAGCAGGGATCGAGCGGTGATCTTCATCGCTTCAGCCGCGTGCGCGTTATAGCTGGCATCACGCCATAGAATCGACGCGCAGCCTTCCGGAGAGATGACCGAGTAGATGGAGTGGGACAGCATCAGTACCGCGTCGCCCACGGCGATCGCCAAAGCGCCTCCGCTTCCTCCTTCTCCGGTAACCACTGTGATGATCGGCACTTCAAGGCGGGCCATCTCGGTGAGATTGTAGGCTATGGCCTCGGCCTGTCCCCGTTCCTCGGCATCCAGTCCGGGGTAGGCTCCGGACGTATCGACAAACGTGACCACCGGAACGTTGAACTTTTCCGCGAGCTGCATGAGCCGAAGAGCTTTGCGGTATCCCTCTGGGCGCGCCATACCGAAATTTCTCCTGACGTTCTCTTCGACATTGTGTCCCTTGGCATGTCCGATGAGCATCACCTTTTCCTCACCGAGCTTCGCGAAACCGCCGATTAGCGCCTGGTCTTCTCCGAAGCAGCGGTCTCCGTGCAACTCGATAAAATCGGTGAAGATATACTCGACATATTCATGCAGGATCGGCCGTCTCGGATGACGGGCGACCTGAACGGTCTGCCAGGGCGTGAGATTGTCATAGATCTCCTTTTTCCGCTGCAGGAGTTTCCCTTGCAACTCATCAAGCTGGTCGTTGATGTCGCTTTTCTGTTCCCCAGTGAGGCTTTTTAGTTTTTCCACCGCTTCCTTTGCCGCGGTTGTGTCGCCCGAATCCAGAG
>CAZGVZ010000114.1:2859-3230 GCA_964529145.1 uncultured Fibrobacteraceae bacterium
TTCAACATTTAACACCGCTTTTTCCATTTCGGTGATAGGTCGTTCGAAATCGAGCTCTCGTTCCATAGGGTTGTCCTTATCGGTTGTAATAGGATAGGATTGAGGCAAGGGTCTTCTTCATTTCGCTCCGGGCCACCACCATATCGAGGAAGCCGTGTTCGAAAACGAATTCCGCGGTCTGGAAAGAGTCGGGAAGCTTCTGTCTGATGGTCTGCTCGATGACTCTCCGCCCGGCGAAACCGATGAGAGCCCCGGGTTCGGCGATGTTCACGTCTCCCACCATGGCGTACGAAGCGCTCACGCCCCCGGTGGTCGGATCGGTAAGTACCGAAATGTAAGGAATGCGCCGCTCGTTCAGACGCGCTATCCCG
>CAZGVZ010000114.1:3240-9900 GCA_964529145.1 uncultured Fibrobacteraceae bacterium
AATGTGGTCAGGTATATTGAAATAGGTGACCACACCCACCAGTGCAAATAATACACCCGCTATCCCGGCACACGTTTTCGCCATCTGCATGAGTGAAAGGATTCCTTCGTGCATGCGGGCGCCCCCGGAGGCGGAAAACACGATATACGGCAGACGGTGATCGTAGGCGTAGGTGGAACCCAAGAGGATCTTCTCACCAGTCGCGGATCCCAGGCTCCCTCCGAGAAATCGGAAATCCATGACCGCGATCACCACCGGGATGGCGTTTATCTTCCCGGTTCCCGTCACCACCGATTCATTGAGGCCGGTCTTTTTACGCGCCTGCTCCACCTTTTCATGGTAAGGTCCTTTTCCGTCCACGAACGAAAGCGGATCGCAGGGTTGAATAGTGGGATTTATTTCCTTGAACGTGCCGGTGTCCAGAGTGATTCCGATCCGCTCGTAAGCGGTGATCTTGCCGTGCCACCCGCACTTGGGACATACGCTGTTGCTATTGACGAAATCCTGCTTGAAAATGTGCGCTCCGCATTTCTGACATTTGATCCAGATCTCATCTGTCGGTCTTTTGCGGGTTTCGCGCTCCGCTTTCGTCTTCATGAACCAGGGCATCGTATCCCTCCGTTGCTGTTACGTTGAAAATGCAGGATTGACGGCGGCGCGACCGGTGCCGCCGTTTCCGTGTTACGAGTCACGAAGCCTGGACTCGAGAGTCGCAAGCTCGGCAAGGAGTTCTTTCGGCAAACGGTCGCCGAAGGTGGAATAGTACTCCCTGATAGAGGCGAGCTCCTTTTCCCAGCCCGCTTTGTCCACCGACAGCATTTCAGCCATATCCTCTCGCGAAACGCCGTTCGGTCTCTCGATCGCTTCAATGGCGGGCATATACCCTATCGCGGTTTCCCGGGCCGCTCCCTCTCCGCCGCATCTTTCGAAAATCCATTTTAGCACGCGGCTGTTCTCTCCGTATCCGGGCCAGAGCCATTTTCCATCGTCGGATTTGCGGAACCAGTTAACAAAAAATATTTTGGGGAGTTTGTCCGGGCTGCTTTTCGTGCCGATGCCGATCCAGTGCCGGAAATAATCGCCCATGTGATATCCGCAGAACGGCAGCATCGCGAACGGATCCCGGCGGATCGTACCTGCCTTGAGGTCAAGAGCCGCGGCTGTCACTTCGGATCCGGCGATCGAGCCCATGAAAACTCCATGAGTCCAGTTCCTCGATTGATGGACAAGGGGAATCGTGTGCGGCCTGCGACCGCCGAACAGGAAAGCGCTGATCGGAACACCGCGCGGGTCTTCCCATTCCGGAGCGATCACGGGACACTGCGACGCGGGAGCGGTAAAACGAGCATTGGGGTGCGCCGCCGGTTTGGTCGCAGTTGCGGGTGCCCAATCCTTTCCGGTCCAGTCGATCAATTTTCCCGCCGGCTCGTGACCGATCCCTTCCCACCACACATCCCCATCCCCGGTCAATGCGACATTGGTGAAAATGCTGTTTTTACTGATCGATTCCATCGCCATGACGTTCGAATCGCGCGAGGTGCCGGGAGCGACGCCGAAAAAACCCGCTTCGGGATTGATCGCGTAAAGCCGGCCGTCGGAACCGAATTTCATCCATGCGATATCGTCCCCGATGGTTTCGACTTTCCAGCCCGGAATCGTCGGGACGAGCATGGCGAGGTTGGTCTTGCCGCAGGCGCTCGGAAAAGCGGCGGCGACATATTTCGCCTCGCCCCGGGGATTGGTGAGCTTGAGAATCAGCATATGTTCGGCGAGCCACCCCTCGTCACGGGCGATCACCGAGGCGATACGCAGCGCCAGGCACTTCTTGCCGAGCAGCGCATTTCCGCCATATCCAGATCCGTACGACCAGATGGTACGGTCTTCCGGGAAATGCGAGATGTACTTCTTGTCGAGTGGAGCACAAGGCCAAATCCCGTTGTCGCTTTCGCCGTCGGTCAATGGCTTTCCGACTGAATGAAGGCAGGGTACGAACTCCCCTTCCGGACCGAGCACGTCGAGCACTCTTGTTCCCACACGGGTCATGATATGCATATTGATCACCACGTACGGGCTGTCGGTGATCTCCACCCCGATCTTCGAGATCGTGGAACCCACCGGTCCCATGCTGAAGGGGATGACGTACAGGGTCCTTCCTTTCATGCAGCCTTTGTAAAGCCCAGACATGACTTTTCTGAGCTCACCGGGATCGATCCAGTTGTTGGTCGGCCCGGCGTCCTCTTTTTTCCTGGAAGCGATATAGGTCCTGTTCTCCACCCGCGCGACGTCCGACACATCGGAACGGAACAGGATGCACCCCGGGCGCGTACGGTCGTTGAGTTTCGTCGCATATCCCCCGTCAATGCATAATCCGACCATCCTGTCATATTCGTCCTTCGATCCGTCGCACCAGTGTAAGGTATCGGGTTGACACATCTCGGTAACTTCCTGTACCCATCGCTGCAATTTCAGATTTGTCGTCATAAGCTCCTTCCGGAATTCGGTATATGTGTCCTGTTTAAGGTACATTAATGCTGCAGGCGAAAAAAAAGACCATCGAACCGCCCTGCCGGGCGTTCTCAGGCCTCCATTTCAACCGACCCCGACAACGGAATTTCCGGTATCGGTAACGGTGAACAAGATCGCACTTTGAGTTTCTTCCGACCTATACCGATGCCCCATGCGGGTGACCGCGCGCTCATCGTATCAATCGAGTAAGAATTAAAAGATATAAAATAGCCGAAATCCGATCAAGTGAAAAAAAAATGCTTTGCGATTCCCGGAGGGCGTTCCTGAAAACGAGCGGGAATATTCATTCCCGCCTGGTATCATGTACGGGTGCAGAAGTGAAATATTACTCTCCCCGGGGATAAGACAACCCAACCGGACAATTTTCAATTACCTGCCTCGGTAAGAGAGGTCAATGTGATCCCTATGGGATCTCCGGAAAAAGGACCACGGCCTTCGGCCGTGGTAGTTGATTCCTCATGTGCTCCGGATCGCTTCCGGCCCTGCCCGAGGCTTTAATCGGCGCGCGCAATACCTACCCGGTTCAATACGGGATTCCGGCCTGTTTTACGGAGGTTGTCCTTCGATTTCGGGAGTCCGGTCCAGCGTCATCAGGATCACCTTTTCTCCCGTAATGGTACTCAGGTCAGTATGAAGACTTCTGATCTTACGGCGTAGTATGGTCTTTATCATATCCTCGAGCAGAGGCCTGCCGTTCTCGATGAGTTCGATGCGTACCTGTTTGATCAGTTCCCGGGCACGATGATTCCGTTCCGATTTTACGAGTGAATGTTCGGCCTTCGTCATCGCACCTTTCTGACGGACAATGATCATATCATCCACAAGATAGGTCCGTGTTTCGAGGGGACCCCTTCCCATGTGCTCTTTTTCGAAACTGTTGATCGCGTCGGAAATTTCCGACTCAAGCTGTTTGCGGGTTTTCCTTATCGCACCCCTGCCCATCATGACCAAACGGCCTCCTTCAAGGTGAGACGGCCCCCCGGAAAGGTGTCACCTGTGTGCCGGGGACGCACGTCGGGGACGGCGAGTGTACGTTTCAATATGGTTTCCGCACACTCCCGCTAGAAACCTTTTCCCCTCGAACGGCTGTACAGACCTTTACTGGATGTCGCACATGAGTTATAATATGAAAGTACTACAATTTTTTCCACCTGCGCAAAGGTGCTCATTTTACAACTGGACTATGCACATTTCCTTTTCGCATGAGCGTCAGAGCTTTATCTTATCTACCCGGTTGAAACCGATACCAGTCGGAATCGCGGTTTTCGCTGTACAGTCCATTTCCGTCACTCTTCTTTATTTTCTGGGTACCCCCTTCGTACTTGCTGCAGCTCTGCTCACCTGCGCCGTAACGTCCGGTTTCGCGGCCGTATGGATTCGCTCGCATATGAACAGGTTCGATTCGAAACTGAAGAAAGCGCAGCTGCTCACCCGGAGATTTCAGAACATCTCGAAATATTTCGAGAGCATCATGCAGGATTCCACGGACATCATCTTTTCGGTGGATATCGATGGGTACATCCTCAAATTCAACAAGGGAGCTCAGATCCATTTCGGCTATTCCCAGGAGGAAATAGTCGGCAAACCCCTGGTGTATCTTTTCGTGAATGACACCGACGAACGTAAAATACTCAGCGCCGTCCTCCTCTCAGGCAAATCAGTCAATGAGGAAATACCCATGAAAACCAAAACGGGTAATGTGATTCTTCTCAACCTGAGCATGTCGGAAATGAAAAACGACAACAACCAGATCATCGGTCTCGTCGTCACGGCGAAGGATATCACCGAACGCAAGAAACTGGAAATGGAACTGGTGAAGAAGAACGAGTTGCTCGGCAAGCTCGCGATCACCGACAGCCTCACCGAACTCTACAATTCCCGCCATTTTCACGATCAGATCAAACGGGAACTCTCGCGCCTTCGCCGAAATCCCGGACGAAAGCTCTCATTGATTCTCCTCGATATTGATCATTTCAAGCAGCTCAACGATACGGAAGGCCACCAGATGGGCGATCATGTGCTGCGCTCGCTCGGGCAGGTCATCAAGGTATGCATACGTAAAGATGTCGACAGCGGATTCCGTTATGGCGGGGACGAGTTCGTGATCATCCTTCCGGATACAGACAAAGCTCAGGCCAAAGTCGCAGCGGAACGCATCCAAAAACAGTTCAGCGCCTTCAAGTTCGGCAATACCGGCCTCTCAATGGGGATAGCCGAAGCCCTGGACGACGAAGACGAGCAGAACTTCATAAAACGGGCGGATGAAGCGATGTATCGATCGAAAAAGGAAGGGCGTTCCCGTCTGACGCTCGCCTAATTCACCACCCTCCTCCCCGAAAAGCGGCGAAAAGGCTTATAGCCCCGCATACAGCGACGTTCAGGGATTCGACCTGACGGCCACCGCCCATCGGAACGGCGAAAAGGACGTCTGCAAGTTCCCTGAGTTCCTTCGATATTCCCGCACCTTCGTTCCCGAGGACGAGGACCATCCGCGGGATCCCGGCGAAGTTCACCTTTTCAGTTCCCCTGATATCCGCGCAATACACCCGGTATCCTCCGCGCTTCAACATGGCGACACTGTCGACGAAAGCGCCGATGCGCCGTATCCAGGGGATCAGTACGTATCCTGCCGTGGCCTGAACCACCTTCGGGGAAAAAGGGTCGGCGCACTGCGTCGAGAGCAGAACTCCGTTGAAATCGAATGCGGCAGCGGTACGGATTATCGTTCCGCAATTTCCGGGATCCTGGACATTTTCCAGCGCCACTATACGGTGGCCTGGACTGGAAGGCATCTTTTCCGTGAGGCTCTCCGGTGGAATCCGGATGATCGCGACGACTCCCTGAGGAGTGGTACTGGTGGTAATCGAACGAAGTTGCGAAGCATTGAGTCGCCTTAGGGGAAAACCCGAATAGGCCGAAATATCCTCGACACGCTCGTCGATAAGGAGTTCCTCGACTGAATCCGGCCGGATCGCGATCACCTGAAGAACCGCCCGAAACCCTTCGAGGATGAAAAAACCGAGTCTCTTCCTCCCTTTTCCCGTCGCTGTTTCCCTGTACTGTTTCAAGGACCTCAGAATTTTATCTCCTCCCTGAAAACGGGAAGCCATTTCCTGAGTATGACCACGTTTTGCAGAACCTCCGGGTTAAACTGATAATTCTTGAACGTGTGGTGCCCGTGCCCGGTTTCGGTCTTTTCCTCTCTTGCCTGCAAAAGCCGTGTGTCGAGCAGCTGATCCAGCGCGTCACGATCGATATGCCGGCCAGATCCCCGTCTGTTCCATTCGATTTCGATCTGCTGCTCCCCAAGGCTGAGCAGTTTGCCGGAAACCGAAGCCCCGTTTTTCCGGCCCGCCTCGAGGATAGTTTCCACAAGATCGAAGGCGCATTCAGAGAGGCATTCTCCGGTCAACGTTCCACCACGGCGATGAATCCTGAGATATTGTGTGTAGAGTCGAAGCGTATTCCTGTCCCTGAGGTGCAGGTGTTCCCTGCCTGCACCGTCTTTCCTGATGAACAGAAGTTCCTTTAAAATCAGGTGCAGCAGGATCTGTTCGAGTTCGACACCTCCGATTCCCATCACCGCGGACACCGTCTGCTTGACGAGGGTGAGCTGTGGCTCCCCGGAGGCGTGAGGTCCGGCGGCGGGATCGGACAGCAGCAGGATTATCTGCAGCACGCCGTCCACACTGTTCCTGACGATATCCTCGTTCTTTTTCCGCATCGTATCCCTGAGCCGTTTCACGACGAGCTGAATTAGATCTCCCAGCCAGTCGGGAATGTTTTTGAGGGTACGTGTGAAAAGCTCCTCATCGATCACGGTGACTTTCGTATCCTCAAGAACCTGCGCCGTCGCGCTGCGCGGCTGACGGTCCAGCAGGGCAAGCTCCCCGAGCACGCTTCCGGGGCCGAGCTGTGCCAGCTCGACCGTATTTTCGCCTTCCTGCTTCAGTATGCGCACGCTTCCCGATCGAACGATGAACATCTCCGTGCTGGACTCCCCCTCGATGAACATGAGCGATCCCCGCCGGAACGTGCGCTCGTGCCGGTTTATGATACTCTTTCCCGCGTTGATCCTGTTTCTCGCGGCCTCGTTTTCCTTCATTGGATCTCCATTGTAAAACGGGGAATCCA
>CAZGVZ010000115.1:0-6732 GCA_964529145.1 uncultured Fibrobacteraceae bacterium
ATCGAGGAGCGTCAGCTCTGCGCCGACCACTACCGCTACTTCGAAAAGTGGTATCACAGCGTTATTCGCGAGCTAGTCTGCCTTCATGATTTCAGGGGCGACTGCGATTCGATCGCCCGGTCGATTATCCCGCAGATCACGGCGAGTGAAGTCAGGAAATCGATCGAGCTTCTGCTGCGGCTCAAACTCGTCACCCGTCGCGGCAACGGCACCTACCGGCAGTCCGATTCCTCCATCGTCAGCGGTGATCCCATGGTGGCGCTCGCGAGACGTTCCTTCAACGGCGAGATGATCGGTCTGGCACGGAGGGCGAACGACATCATCGCCCCTGATCAGCGAAATATATCCGGAATTACCATTGGAATATCGAAAACCTGCTATGAAGTGCTTCTTGAAGAGATCGCTGCATTCAAGGAAAGAATCAAGGTGATCGTGAGTCAGGACGAACGCAGCGACAGGGTTTACCAGCTCAATGTGCAACTATTTCCCTTGAGCGGATTGGCTGCAGTCCTTCCCGCGGCACACGACGAAGGAGGCGAACCATGCGCTGGCTGATGCCGGTCGCTTGCGCTGCACTGTCGTGCGGTATGCTGCAGTGGTATTCCTGCTCTCCGGATTCACTCGGGGGCGGTACGAGCACCTCTGAAAACGGTCGGGTGGCCGGCATCGTCGTCGACAGTGCGGGAGTTCCCGCAACGCGTACACAGGTGGAGCTGTTTCCGGCGGATTTCGACCCGGTGCGGAACAACGATACGGTTCATGTAGATACCACCGATGACTCCGGGAATTATCTCTTTACCGGTGTCGAACAGGGGACTTATACGGTCAGCTGCGTGCATTTATCGGTCCGGACCCGTGCGTTCAGGAGCGGGATCGAGGTTCACGGCGATACCGTGAAACTGTCTGGCGATACCCTTCGTAAACCGGGTTCGATCGAGATCGCGCTTCCCGATACCGTCGACACCGTGTCCGGCTACATGTACATTCCGGGAACAGGCATTTCGGTCGGTCTTTCCGGCGCCCGCGGCGCCTACGTGGTGCTCGATTCGGTACCGGCGGGTGATATCCCGGCGATCGCCTATGCATCCACAGCCTCCGCCCACTCTTCCGTACTGCAGGAAGGGATCACGGTCCTGCCGGAAGATACCGCACGGGTGCTGAATACCGGATGGAAATACAATCGCCGGCTCCGGCTCAATACCACGCCATCGGGGGCGGGAGTCGCGCAGGACGTGCACGATTTTCCGGTTCTTGTCAGACTGCATGAAGATCGTTTCGATTTCACTCAGGCAGGGGAGGGCGGAATCGACCTCAGGTTCACCAGACCCGACGGTACGGCACTGGCCCACGAGATCGGGCGCTGGGACGATGCGACCAAAACCGCCGAGGTGTGGCTGCGGATCGATACGCTGCGCGGAAACGATATGACCGAAGTGGTGATGTACTGGGGGAACGGCAGGGCAGGAATGGAAGAGATAGCCCCGGCATTCGACACTTCGGCGGGATTTGGCGCGGTATGGCATCTCGATGAATCCAATGATACGCTCCATGACGCGACGGCAAACCGGTGCCACGGCACCCGGTATGGAACAGTGACGGCTTCGCCGGGCACGATAGGCGACGCTCAGCGGTTCGAGGGGGAAGGCGCCCGCATAGAAATGGGAAATGTCCTAGATCCCGGCGATCGCGACGTTACCGTAAGCGCCTGGGTCAGGCGTTCGAATACCGGCCTGCAGACCATCATGGCGAAATCCAACGGCGGAGATCCGGATTCCGCCTACGGCTGGAGCTTTTCGTTCGGTGAGGAAGACCAGCTCCAGTTCTTCGCAGCCAGTGCCGGGAATTCATGGGGATCCGACGGCTCGTTCGATTTCCGGTCAAGGGAGGATGCGGTAGTCAAGGATTCGACGGCCTGGCACCACGTCGCGGCGGTATTCGACCGCTCGGGAGCCGCCCGTTGCAGGGTTTATATCGACGGCGTGGACGTCACCGGAAGCTCGAAGGGGGATGTCGCGACGGTGAGTGCGCTTACGAACGGACTGCCGCTCAGAATCGGAGCGGAGGCGGACGACGATTATCAATGGACCGGAAATTTGGACGAGTGCAGCATATCCTATGTCGCCCGTCCGGAGGCCTGGATACGTTTGTGCTTTGTCAACCAGCGCCCGGACGACCGGCTCGTGGAATTCCCGTGAGGATATAGAGTTTCAGGGAACCCGAGGATGCCGCATCGAAGGTGTCATCATTCACTCTCTCAGTGGAACGGAAGAAATATGGAAAGAAAGTACTTTGCCGCGGCTCACATCTGTCTCCTGGCGTGCTCCCTTTTCACGGGAGCGGTTTTCGCCGACAACCCGATCATTTCACACAAGTACACCGCGGATCCCAATGCCATGGTGTACGGCGGGCGGGTATATGTCTACTGCTCGAGCGACGAGGACAACAATAACAGTTACGACATCGTAGCGTACACGCTCATTTCGTCGGACGATCTGGTGAACTGGACCGATCATGGCGAGGTGTTCAGGGTACCGCGTGACGCATCATGGGCGAGCCGGGCCTACGCTCCCGCCTGCATCGAGCGTGAAGGGAAGTTCTACCTCTATTTTCCCGATGGGGGCAATTCGATAGGCGTCGCGGTGGCCGACAGGCCTGAAGGTCCGTTCGAGGACCCGCTCGGAAAAGCGCTCATCGACAGGAGCATGCCGAATTGCAATGTGCAGTGGTGTTTCGATCCGGCGATTTTCATCGACGACGACGGGACGCCGTACCTGTATTTCGGCGGTGGATCCGAGGGCACGGGAAAGAACCTTCGGGGCATAGAACTCGACGACGACATGATCTCCGTCAAAGGCACCGCCCAGACCATAAACGCGCCCGAATCGTTCGAGGCCTCATTCATGCACAAGTACGAAGGCAACTACTACTTTTCGTACGCCACGACGGGCGCCTCGAAAATCGATTACCAGATTGGAACGAACCCCCTGGGGCCGTTCACCCACAAGGGAACCGTGCTGCCCAACCCATCCCTCAACGGGCAGAACATCAATAACAACAACACCAACCACCATTCCATCATCCAATTTAAGGGACAGTGGTACATCTTTTATCACGACCGGAGGATATCCAACGCGGTGTATAAAAGAAACGCTTCATTGGACCTGCTTTCCTATAACAGCGACGGGACCATGAAAACGGTCAAGGTCACCGCTGAGAGCGTCACCCCGGTAAAGAACCTCGATCCTTACGACACCGTGCAGTGCGAGACCATCGACAAACAGTCCGGTATCGAGACGGCCCCGTGCGGCGATGGCGGCATTATGGTGACGCAGATTTCCGACGGAGACTACATCAGGGTACGGAGCGTCGACTTCGGCGACGGCGCGGTCAAGTTCCGCATCAGGGCGGCGAGCGCGTCGGGCGGCGGCAGCGTCGAGCTTCGTCTGGGGAGTACGACCGGCGATCCCGCCGGGACGTGCGCGATCGAAGTGACCGGCGGCTGGGACAAATGGGAAACGTTCGAGTGCGAGGTCAACGGTTGCACAGGAGTCAAGGATCTCCATTTCGTGTACAGGGGATCGGGAGAGCCGTTCCGCTGCGACTGGTTCAGCTTCACTCCTATCACTACTGGAACGCGTGGGAGCGGCTATCGGATCGGTACGCCGCGGCAGACATGCGGAACCGTTCTCTTCGGTCCGGGGAACGCGGGAAGGATGTCGTGCGGCGGGGAACTTTTTGATCTTACAGGCAGGGTCGCAAGGGGTGCGGGGCAGAACAGGATATTGCCTGAAATGCCGGTGAGCGGAACGTATATCCTGAGGGTCAGGCAGGAACGGACCGGTGATCGGTAAGATGCGCGGCATCGTCGCTTAGGGCGAATAACCGTTCACCCCGTACCTCATATATCGATAACCCTCGGCAGGAGTTTTTCCGTTTCCCGGATCCTTGACGATCAACCTGCGGGGCAGGATAGCAACGTACGATTTTCGGGTCGGGTGGGGCGCCACCCGAACCACACTCGGGGTTCCAGGAAGTGGAAACGAATGCCGGTTTTCAGGCCCGTAGGGCCATGATGTTTATAGTAAACGACCCGGCATCATGAAATCGAGCCCCGTCAGGGGCGGTATGTTCGATTCCTTCGTAAAGAACGCTCGCATCGGTCCGAACGGCCCGATATTCATGCCGGTCCTGACGGACCTCTGATTCTTTCATATAATCATCCGTGCTATAAACATGTCAGCCCTAACGAAAAAATATCGAGGGTATATTATGATCATATCCGGAGAACCGCATGAGAAAATCAACCAGGCATAGTGCATCGAAGTTGAGGGATGCAGCTCGACAACGGGGTGGTGGCCTTTACAGCCGTGCGATACGAAGCACTGGACGTGCGAAGGACACCACGAAGTGGCCTGCAGGGCGGTGAGCCGGATGAGGACCGTGAACAGGGAATGAGGTTTTGAATCACCGTACAATGATCGATCATCCCTAAAAAGGAGAGTGTATGGGTAGACGTGTAATGCTTGTCGTGGCGGTCGGACTCGCGGCCGGTGCCGCCTTCGCGCAGTCAGGAAGCATCGTTGTCGACGGTAAAGAGAGGGACTTCGTGGTCCATGCTCCTTCAGGGCTTCCGGAACACCCGCCTCTTGTCCTTGCGCTGCATCCCCTGAGCGGAAGCGGTCCGACTTTCCAGTCGATGTCGGGATGGGATGAGATCGCGGACAGGGAGAAATTCGTGGTCGTCTATCCGACGGGCATCACCCAGATCTCGATGGGAGGAAGGAACATGCCCGGATGGGACATCACCGGTGATTCCGACGTGAAGTTCATTCTCGCCCTCATCGATACGATGGCGGCCCGCCATGCGACCGACAGGCAGCGGGTCTATGCGACGGGATTCTCGATGGGTGGAATGTTGAGTTACGTACTCGCCTGCAGGGAGAGCGAAAGCATCGCAGCCATCGGTCCGGACGGGGGTTATCCGGTAGGGCAGAGCGCCGGCAACTGCAAGGCTTCGGCTCCGGTGCCGGTATGTCACGTCCACGGGGCGGACGACGATTTCGTCACGTACGGCGGCGCTTCCGCCTGGATCGAAAGATTCGCGGAAATCAATGGGTGCGGCGAAACCCCCGCGACATCCACTCCCTCTTCAAAGGCGAAGAAGGAGGACTGGGCCCCGTGCAAGGACGGCAATGACGTGATTTTTTATACGGTCATAGGAATGGATCACGACTACGCGACCTCTTCACGGTACGAATTCAGCGCGACCGACACCTTCTGGGCATTTTTCAAGACCCATTCCCGGGGCGGTTCGACCGCAGTCCGGAAAACGCCTTCAGGAGAATCGGTGCGACCCTCGTTTTCCGCGACCCGTTCCGGAGGAGCGATCCGTTTTTCCGCCGGCCGGGGGATTACCGCTGTCGGGATTTTCGACATCCGGGGCAGAACGGTGTACCGGTCGAAGCACCAATCAAGGCATACCGGAGAACAGGCCCTGCAGGAGGGCCGTCGCTCCCCGGGGGGAGTCTATATCATAAAGACTACGGGCTCCGGGGGGAGCGCCATCGGACGGATCCTGGTGCCGTGAGGCACCAATGCTTCAGAGGTGGACAGTGGAGCCGAAAGTCCATTTCCGGACTACCCGCAAGGGAATCCGCGGGAGAGCGAAACCGAGGGCTGTGTGAGCGGGCAGGAAAAAGACGACGGAGCCCATCACTGGTCGGGGCCGTCTTCGACCTTCGTGATCGTTCCCCTGGCTCCGCCGTTCGAAAACCGGATACGCACCGTTTCTCCCGGAGTCACCTGGCCCGAGGACCTGACGACCGTTCCGTCCTCCCTGCTGACCACGCTGTATCCACGTGAGAGCACCGCGAGAGGATTGAGCGCGGAAAGATGTTTTGCCGCTGTCGCGCAGCGGGTCAAGCGCTGATGGAGGATTCGTAGCGCACTCTGTTCCGAACGGTTCCTCAGTTCGTCGACAGCCTGTCGCGACTCCAGACAGAGCCGCAAAGGACGGCGCCAGGAGCGGCTGGTTTTCAGGCTTGAGTACTCTTTCCGCATAGTCGCAAGCCGCCGCACGACGCAGTTTCTGAAACGGTCGAGCATCAGGGAGAACACTCTGCGCTCCTCGTCCCTGTCGCCCACCGCGATTTCGGCCGCAGCCGACGGGGTGGGTGCCCTGACATCCGCGACGAAATCCGCGATCGTGAAATCGATTTCGTGACCCACTGCGCTGATCACCGGTATTGTCGACGCATGGATCGCGCGTGCGACCGATTCGTCGTTGAACGCCTGCAGATCTTCCATCGATCCGCCGCCGCGTCCCACTATGAGGCAGTCGAACCTGCCGTACTCGTTGCATTCCCCGAGCGCCAGGGCGATCTGACGCGCGGCGGCCTGCCCCTGGACGGGCACGTCGCGCAGCACGATTTCGGTATGAGGCGCACGCGAGGCGACGACCCGGACGATGTCCCGGATCGCAGCGCCCTTTTTCGACGTGATCACACCGATGCGGTGAACCGACGCAGGCAGAGGTTTTTTTTGTGAAGGGTCGAAAAGTCCCTCGCGTTCCAGCTTCGCCTTGAGCTTTTGAAAGATGCGCAGGTTTTCGGGCATGGAGTCGGTTTGAAAGAAGATGGCCGACGCGTACATGAGCATGACCGTAAAGATGCTGTAGAGATACTGCATATCCCGGAAGAAGACGTAGAGCACCGCCAGCAGCAGGGAAAACCC
>CAZGVZ010000115.1:6742-9896 GCA_964529145.1 uncultured Fibrobacteraceae bacterium
CTGACCGATCGGCTGCATGCGATGCACATCGAGCTGGTAGTATCCACCCCTCACGTAGACCCGGATCGAGGCGATCGCCACGACCGCCATGCCGTCGGCCGGGACGAACTGAAGCTCCCTGAGCGTCGATCGCCACAGTACCGCGGGAATCTGGCTCGAAGCGTCCTTGAGTCTGAAATAGCAGTGGCCGTTCGATGATGGACGCCAGGTCGAAATTTCACCCTCCACCCAGACCACCGTAGAGCCCGCTTCGAGAATCGCGGCGATGCCTTCGTTGATTTCCGAAACGGTATAAGGCTGTTCGCATTCGCGGGGTGAGAGAAATCCGGCATTTCCCGCGGTCATCGCGGCTCCGGTTCCCGGGCACGATCATACGGGCGAATGCCGCGAAAAGAGTACCAGGCGGGAGTATCGGGCCGGGTGAACCGGCGAGGCGCAGTCGCGCATCCTGCTATTCGCATGTCACTCTCCATGTTCGACTGAGTTCAGCTTACGTCGTTGCCATCCGGCGCTTTCCGCGCTCCGGACCCCTTTTCGCCGGACGACGTCAGCACGATCCGTTCATACACTCTTTCGATCGACACTGCGCGACCCGAACCGTCGTCGAGGTCGATGATCACGGCATTGAGCATGGCTCCCCTGTCGGAAGGTTCGAAGGGCACATGGGTTTGCAGAAGAAAGCGCCGGATCACCTGTTCGTGTTTCATGCCGATGACCGAATCTTCCGGCCCGGTCATTCCCACGTCAGTGATGAAGGCGGTGCCGCCTTCGAATATCCTTTCATCAGCGGTCTGGACATGCGTATGCGTGCCGACCACCGCGCTCGCCCTGCCGTCGAGATAACGGCCGAGAGCGCATTTCTCGCTCGTCGCCTCTGCATGGAAATCCACGAGAATGCAGTGAGTTTCCACACGGAGTTCCTCGACCGCGGCCAGACCGGTGCGGAACGGGCAATCGAGCGCCTCATGGAGGAACGTACGTCCCTGTAAATTGACAATGCCGAGTATGCGGCCGTCTGGGAGCGTATGAAGGGTCGACCCTTTTCCTATGTTGCCCGGAGGAAAATTGAGCGGACGCACGACCTCGGGGCGCTCCATGAACCCGAAGTCGTTATCCGGTATCGAAAAGGAATGGTTTCCGCCGGTGACTGCGTGCACGCCGTATTTCCGCAGCTTCTTGAAAAGATTCCCGGTCAGTCCGCGCCCGCCGGCCGCGTTTTCCCCGTTCGCGACACAGACATCAATGCCCCGTTCCGGTATAAGGGTGGGGAGGCGCTGTGCGAGCACGCGCCTGCCTGTGGTACCGAAAACGTCTCCGATGAACAGGATCCGCATTATTTCGCGTATTCCGTAAAACGGTTCTCGCGGATTATGGTCACCTTGATCTGTCCTGGGTATTCCATCTCCTCCTGAATCTTCAAGGCGATCTGCCCTGCCATCTCCTCCGCGAGAGCGTCGTTCACCACCTCCGGCTCCACCATGCAGCGGATCTCCCGTCCCGCCTGTATGACGTATGCCTTGCTGACACCGCGGAACGAATCCGCGATCTCTTCGAGTTTGGTCAGGCGGTTGATGTAGTTGGTCAGCGTTTCACGCCGTACGCCCGGACGGGTGCTCGAAATGGTGTCCGCGGCCTGTATGAGAATGGGGAAGACCGAGATCGGCGGAACGTCTTCATGGTGTGCCGCGATCGCGTTGCAGATGATTTCGTTCTCTCCGTTTTTCGAGGCCAGTTCCGCTCCGAGTTCAGAATGGGTCCCTTCGGTCTCGCGGTCGATCGCCTTCCCGATGTCATGGAGAAGACCGGCCCGGATGGCGACTTTCGAATCGAGGCCCAGTTCCGACGCCATCAGACCTGCGAGGATCGCGACCTCCTTACTGTGCTGAAGCACGTTCTGACCATAGGAGGTGCGGTATTTGAGCCTGCCGAGCATTTCGACGAGCTTCGGCTTGAGGCCGTGGACATCCAGATCGAAGATAGCTTCCTCGGCCGCTTCCTTCATGAGTTTATCCAACTCTTTTTCGCTCTTCTTTATGAGTTCCTCGATTCGTCCGGGGTGGATTCTGCCGTCGGTGATCAGTTTTTCGAGCGCCATACGCGCCACTTCACGCTTGATCGGATCGAATCCGGAAAGGATGACCGCCTCGGGAGTATCGTCGACGATGACGTCGATGCCGGTCGCCTCTTCGAACGATCTGATGTTTCGACCCTCTCTGCCGATGATTCTGCCCTTCATTTCATCGTTGGGGAGGTGCACCACCGAGACAGTGGATTCGACCGTCGTATCCGCGGCGCAACGCTGGATCGCCTGAACGACGATCTCCTTGCTTTCCCGCTCAGCTTCGTTTTTTGCCTGATCCTTGAGTTCCTTGATCATCTGTGCGCATTCGTACCGTACCTGGCTTTCGAGATTCTCCATAAGGAGCTTTTTTGCGTCCTCCTGCGTCATGTGGGATATTTTTTCGAGTTTTTCATTTTCCTGCGAGATAAGACGCGAGAGTTCGTTGTCCTTGGTTCTGAGGGTCTTCTCCTTGGAGTTGAGGAAATTTTCACGCGCGGAAAATTCGGTTTCCCGTTTCGCGATCAGATCCTCGCGCCTTTTCAGATCGCTGTCCATATCCTTGATCCGCTGCTGTTCCTGACGAATGGAATCCCTGGTGCGGGATGTTTCGCGCTCGAATTCGGTTTTGGCCTTGAACCATTCGTCTTTCGCCTCGAGAATGGCGGTTTTTTTCTGTAGTTCCGCCTCCTGGCGTGCGTCTTTCAGGATCCGATCCGCGTTTTTCTGGAATTCGAGTTCACGCGTCTCTTTGTATTTTTTGTCCGTCAGTGCCCGCCCGTACATTCCGACAAGTAAACCGACAGCCGCGGCAGTGATGCCGATTATAACATAAATGAGTGAAACACCCATTCAAACCTCCTTAAAAAGAGCATATATAGTTGTATATTAAATCCTGATCCGCCGAAAACGACGGCTCAGGAAATTTCTTCATGACAGGGTATGAAACCTGCCGACGGACCCGCATCGATTGTAGTCGGGTTCTCGACAATGGACGCCCCGGGCACCATAGAGTACGATTCGGTACTGAACTGAAGTCAAACCTTAATCGGACGACCCCTTTACGCGATCTGCTTCGCGGACAGCGGCATAACG
>CAZGVZ010000116.1:0-9890 GCA_964529145.1 uncultured Fibrobacteraceae bacterium
GAGGATTCTCGTATCGCGGGGAGTACTCCCGGTACAGGAAACGCAGGTTCGGGGCTTCTCCCTCCGGGGTTCCGTCTACCGCATTCGTGGTCTGCTCGCAGAACCACGATCAGATCGGGAACAGGGCGTTCGGAGAACGGCTCGTTTCCCTGTCCGGCGACGACGGCGCGCGCCTTGCCGCGGCAACGGTCCTGCTTTCGCCGATGATTCCGCATCTTTTCATGGGGGAGGAGTGGGGGGAAACCAATCCGTTTCTTTACTTCGTCGACTTTCTCGACTTCGGGCTCAATGACGCGGTACGCAAAGGACGGCAGAGGGAATTCAGTTTTTTTCATCCCGACGGCGCTGTGCCGGACCCGGTTTCGGAAACGGTTTACTCGAGCTCGCGGCTTGACTGGACGAAAGCAGAGGGAGAAAAAGGCGCCCGATTTTTTTCCTATTACCGAAGCCTCATCGCGTTGCGCAAAGAACATCCCGTCTTCGGCACACTTGCATTCGACGGAACGCTCACGGAGGAGTATCCTCGTGAAAGGGCGGTTACGGTCACCAGGAGTCACGAAGACAGAACTGTGGCTGCGGTCCTCAATTTCGGGCCCCTGCCCTTTTCGGCGCGGCTTCCCTTCCGGAGCGAATGGAAGCTCGTGATCGCCAGCAGCGACCGGATCTGGGGCGGGGAGGGGCCGGACGCACCGGACACTGAATGTGAAAAGTTAGTGGTCCCGGCCAGAAGTTATCATGCCTACGAAACCCAGGGAAAAAGGCAGAAGTCATGAATATCCCGTCCTCGACCTACAGGCTCCAGTTTTCCCAGGCTTTTCCATTCGAAAAGGCGGGGCCCGTTACGGAATATCTGAAAAAATTGGGAATAAGCCATATCTACGCTTCTCCGATATTCAAAGCGCGCCGCGGCAGCTCGCACGGCTACGACGTCGTCGATCCCCGCGAAATCAACCCCGAACTGGGCGGCGAGGCGGCCTTCGGAGAACTGCTGAGAAACTGCGAAAAAAACGGCATAGGCTGGATTCAGGATATCGTTCCCAACCACATGGCGCTCAGCGCCGAGAATCCGTTCATAGTCGATGTCATTGAAAACGGACCGCTGTCGCGTTATTACGCTTATTTCGACATTGACTGGAACCACCCCTACAAGGCGCTTAACGGAAGAATATTGATCCCGGTCCTCGGGAGGAGTTTCGGAAAATGTCTTGAAAGCGGCGAACTGCAGTTGCGTTTCGACAGTTCGGGAATCCACGTCGCCTATTACGACCACCGGTTTCCGTTGCGGATGGAATCGTACGCCGAGGTGTTCGGCCGCTGCATCCCGGAACTGAGGGAGTTGCTCGGAGACGCGGATCAGGACCTCCTCAAGTTTCTCGGTGTATTGTATACGGTGAAGAACCTGCCAGGGGCGGGCGATCTCGGGGAGCGGTACGAGCAGATCGGGTTCGTGAAGACCATGCTCTGGGAAATATACCGCAACAACGACATCATCAGGGAGCAGTGCGACCGGGTGCTTGGCGAGTGCAATGGAGACAACGGAGAGGCGGATCCGTGGAGATCCCTGGAGAAAGTGCTGGAAAGCCAGTATTTCAGGCTCACGTTCTGGAAAACGGCGACCGAAGAGCTCAACTACCGCCGGTTCTTCACGATCAATGACCTCATCGCGGTCAGGGTGGAGGACGACAAGGTCTTTACGACCACTCACCAGCTCGTTTTCGACCTGATCGTGACCGGGCGAATTCAGGGAGTACGGATCGATCACGTGGATGGCCTCTTCGATCCGGCCTCATATTGCGCGCAGCTGCGCACCAGGGCCCCGGAATCCTATATCGTTGTCGAGAAGATTCTGGGCCGGGGAGAGGAACTCCCGGCCACATGGCCGGTGCAGGGGACCACCGGGTACGATTTCCTCAATATAGTCAATCAGCTTTACTGCGACCGGAGGGGAAAGAAGGTGATCGACCAGACGTACGCTGCGGTTTCCGAAGAGGACTGCACGTTCGCCGAGCTTATCGCCGGTAAAAAGCGGCTGATCATAGGTCGTCACATGGCGGGAGACATCGACAACCTCGCGCTGAGGCTCAAGATGCTCGCCGGACTCGACAGGAGGGGTGTCGACATCACCATGTACGGACTCCGGCGGGCGCTCGTCGAGTTACTTACCTTTTTTCCGGTCTACCGGACGTACGTTGACGAGTACGCATTCCACGGTGCCGACGTCGCGGTCCTGAAACGCGCCCTGGACGCTGCGCGAGCGGCTCAGGTAGAGTATGTGCCGGAGCTCGACTATATCGAATCCTTTCTGGGAATCGACGCGGCGCAACGGAGCGAACGCAGGACGACCGAACGCAGGAGATTCATAATGCAGCTCCAGCAGTTCACCAGTCCCCTTCTCGCGAAGGGCATCGAAGATACGGCGCTGTACAGCTATAACCGGCTCGTTTCTCTCAACGAAGTAGGCGGATACCCGGACCTGTTCGGAATCGGAAGCGATGAGTTCCACCGGTTCTGCTCTCTGCGCGCCTCGCGCTGGCCCCATTCGATGAACACGACCGCGACTCACGACACCAAGAGGGGAGAAGGCACCCGCGCGCGGATCAACGTGCTTTCGGAACTCGAGGGCGAATGGGCGGAAAAGGTCGAGCTTTGGCACATGCTGAACGGAGGAGCCCTTTCCAGAGACGAAACCGGCAGAACGATACCGGTCATGAACGACGAGTACCTCTATTATCAGACCCTGGTGGGAAGCTTCCCATTTCCGCCCGTCGATTACGAAGAATACCGGACAAGGATCGGAAAATACATGATCAAAGCGGTTCGGGAAGCGAAAGAACACTCCTCCTGGATCCGTCCTCACGAGGAGTACGAACGGGCATTGCTGCGTTTCGTGAACGAGACGCTGCCCGAAACCGGCGAAAATCCTTTCCTCGCCGCGTTCATCCCATTTCAATCGAAAGTCGCATGGTATGGAATGCTCAATTCGCTTTCCCAGACCGTACTCAAACTGACCGCGCCCGGAGTTCCCGATTTTTATCAGGGGTCCGAACTGTGGGATTTCAGCCTGGTGGATCCGGACAACCGGCAGCCTGTGGATTTCGACCTGCGCGGGCGCATGATCGACGATCTCGCCGGAAGGGGAAGGGAGCCGGAGCAGATTTCCGACCTGATGGCCGACCCCCGGGACGGCCGGATCAAGATGCTGCTCATCATGCGCCTTTGCGCGTTGAGGCGGCGAATGCACGCTCTCTTTACTGATGGAAAGTATCTCCAGCTCGAGGTCTCCGGCCGGTGGAGCGAATCGGTGACCGCGTTCATGAGGTGCCTTGGAGAGTCCGCGGCGCTCGTCGTCGCGCCTCGTCTCATGACGCGGATAGTCACCGAAGGGAGATTCCCGACGGGGAGGGAGATCTGGGGCGATACCTCCGTTCTGCTGCCTCCGGACCGGTCAGGCTTATTATGGACGGGCGGAATCGTCGATCAGGAAATCCAGGGAGGCGGATCGCTCCTTGTAGGGGACCTCCTCGGCGCATTCCCGGTCACCGTTCATTACCACCAGGCAACCAGGTAAGGAGTTCACGGAGAAGTGGAGAGGAAAACGAAAAGATTGAACGACCCCCTATGGTACAAGGACGCGATCATATATCAGCTTCATGTAAAGTCATTTTTCGACGGCAACAACGATGGAATCGGGGATTTCGCGGGATTGACCAGGAAAATGGGGTATCTGGAATCCCTTGGGGTCACGGCGGTCTGGCTTCTGCCCTTCTACCCCTCTCCCCTCCGCGATGATGGTTACGACACCTCCGATTATATGAAAATCAATCCGGCCTACGGCACGATGGATGAGTTCAAGGCGTTTCTGGAGGAGGCGCACCGTCGCGCGATCAGAGTCATCACGGAACTGGTCCTCAACCATACCTCCGATCAGCATGCCTGGTTCCGGAAATCGCGAACAGCGAAACCGGGAAGCTACTGGAGAAAATTTTATGTATGGAGCGAGACAAACGACCGTTACCCGGACGCGCGGATCATATTCAAGGATTTCGAGAATTCGAACTGGTCGTGGGATCCGGTAGCCCGCGCCTATTACTGGCACAGGTTTTACAGCCATCAGCCCGATCTCAATTTCGAGAATCCCCAGGTGCACCGGACTCTGTTCCGGGTGATCGATTTCTGGCTCGGCATGGGTATCGACGGCGTGCGGCTCGATGCCGTTCCGTATCTTTACGAGCAAGACGGAACGAATTGCGAGAACCTTCCGGGGACGTTCGATTTCCTCAGGAAACTGCGCTCCCATGTGGAGGAGCGGTTTCCGGACCGCATGCTCCTGGCCGAGGCGAACCAGTGGCCCGAGGACGCGGTGGCCTACTTCGGAAAAGGCGATATGTGCCATATGGCGTTTCACTTTCCGCTAATGCCGCGGATGTATATGGCGCTCAGGATGGAGGACCGTTTCCCGATCGTGGACATTCTCGAACAGACACCCGACATACCGGAAAACGCGCAGTGGGCTATTTTCCTCCGCAATCATGACGAGCTGACTCTGGAAATGGTATCCGAGGAGGAACGGGATTTCATGTACCGCTCCTACGCACGCGACGTTTCAGCGAGAATCAATCTGGGAATCAGACGGCGTCTGGCGCCTCTTATGCACAAGAGCCGCAGAAGGATCGAGCTGCTGAATTTCCTGCTGCTGTCGCTTCCGGGAACACCCGTAATATATTACGGAGACGAAATCGGGATGGGAGACAACCATTTTCTCGGCGACCGCAATGGCGTGCGAACGCCGATGCAGTGGTCTCCGGACCGCAACGCCGGCTTCTCCGCTGTGAATCCACAGCGGCTCTTCCTTCCGGTCATCATAGATCCGGAGTATCATTATCAGGCGGTCAATGTCGAAACCGAGGAGCTCAATCCCTCCTCGCTCCTGTGGTGGATGCGGCGAACCATCTCGATGCGGAGGAGGTTCCAGGCCTTTTCCCGCGGCGGCATGGAGATGGTGAAATCGAACAACGCGAGCGTGCTCTCGTTTCTGCGCAGGTTCGACCGGGAGACGATACTCGTGGTTGTCAACCTGTCACGCTTCAGCGAGTCGGTGTCCCTCGATCTGGGACGGTTCTCCGGAAGGGTTCCCACCGATGTCTTCAGCGGCAACCGGTTCGAGCGGATCGGAAATGGACCGTATCAGATGACTCTCGGATTTCACGACTACTTCTGGCTGGAACTGGCTTCGGAGGTGAGCGAAGGAGGGGAGAGGGGAAGCTACCGGATGCCCGATTTCGAGAGCGGACGCGCGCTGTTCGAGGATTTCGACGGTCCGACGGAAAAATGGCTCATCAAGGAAGCGCTTCCGCAGTATCTGCAGCAGCGCGCCACCGCCGGGTGCAGGAGAAAACGCATATGGAAGACGGAAATCGTCGATCATATACCCGTCAGGAGCGAAGAATTTTCCGCTGCGCTCCTGATCGTGCTGGTTCAGTATGCCGACGGAGAAAGCGATCACATTTTTCTGCCGCTCACCATCGATACCGAGGAGAAAGCGTCGGAGGTCACCGCAGGCGACAGGGAACTCGTCTTCGGATTTGTAAAGGGTGGGTCCGAGGGCGTCATCTACGATTGTTCGTGCCATCCAGGTTTCGTCAAGATCATGTTCCGGATGATGAAACGGCACCGCACCTTTCGGGGGAGCCGGGGGGCGCTTTCCGGCACATCGGTCCTCTGGAAGGACGGCGATACCTCTTTGGATGTCTGGCCGGTACGCTGCGTGCGGTCCGGAGCATATAACACCTGTATCGATCTTGGAGGCAAGGTCTTCATGAAAATGTACCGAAGAATCCATGAAGGCCCCCATCCGGAAGTCGAACTGCAGAAAACGGTGTCCGGGGATGCGCATGGAAGGGTTGCAGCGGATTATTTCGGGGAGATGACCTACCGGGGGAAGGACGGTCTCTATACGGTGGGGATGGGGGCTCACTTTTTCCCCCATTCCCGGACACTCTGGCACACGGCGGTGGAGAGCGCGTCGCGACATCTGGAATCAATATTGATAGAAAAGAAGGCCTCCGGCGGGAACGTTCCTCCGGGGGAGCGGATCACGCGGGATCTCCCCGGAACTCCGGAACTCAAGGGAAGCGTCGTCGATTTCGAAAGCGTCATGGCTGGAATCGGTGAGATGACCGCCGTGATGCATCGCCGGCTCGCCGGGGAGAAGGGAACGGACTTCGCCACCGAACCGTTTACCGTGCTGTATCAGCGCAGCCTCTATCAGACGTTTCGCACCCTCGCGCACACGGTTTTTTCACGGATCGAATCCAAACCGGAGGCGTTCACCAGAGAGCAGGCGATGGAGGCTCAGTGGCTCCTGCAGCAGAAAAAAGAGATCCTCGCGGTTTTTCGTGATATCCTCCAGCCCAGGCTGAACGCGGTACGCATGCGTATTCACGGCGACTATCATCTCGGTCAGATCATGAGCGGCAGCGATCGCTACATCATATGCGACTTCGAGGGACTCGCGACGGCTCCCCTGAGCGAGAGGCGGATCAAGCGCTCTCCCCTGCGGGATGTCGCGAGTATGGTGCATTCCCTGTTCACAGCAGGGCACCACGCGCTCTTCAATGACCACCGCATAAGGGAATGGGACCGCCGAAGTCTTCTCCCCTGCGACCAGCGATGGGCAGCGCGGATGAGCGCCGTGCTGGTGCGATCGTACTTCGACGCTGTCCGGGGAACCGGTCTGGTTTCCTCCTCACCCGGCGAAAACTCATCGCTGCTCAGGCTATACCTTGTCAAATGCGCCATGTCGGAACTCTCGAACGCCATCGACGGCAATCACGCGATGATCTCTTCTGCAAGCAGGAACTTCTATTACTATCTCACCATGACGGAGCCTTTACCGGCCTGAGAAGGCAAATCTACAGCCTGGATAAAATCAGTGATCCAGGCTTCTTCCTTCCCTGTAAACATATGAGTCCGGATTAAAGATCCGGGGCGCATACCCTTCCCCATCCGTTTTTGTCATATGACCTGCCATGATGCACGGGACTATTCCAATATCCGGTAATGGTGATCTCGGTTTTACCAAAAAACGGATGATCAGCCCTGGTCCGGACCCGTTCCGGAGACGGTTCCGCGGAACCCCGAAATCGAGGCACGGCAATTGCGGCGAAGCAAACGATCATCAATCACACGCGACGAAAAAGGAGCGTTCGGTGGACTCTTTCGGGAGTTTCAGACGATGGCCGTATCGAGCCGTTCTCCTGTTCGGGATAATCGCGTGCGGCCGCTCTGGGGAGTGTCTGTGCGGTGCCGGGGTGGAGATTTCGTTGTACCGCGGGAAACTCGACCATGTTTTCCAGATCCGGCACCCGGAGTCATACCGTTATCTCAACGCATTTCACTATGCCGTAGCCGGGCATTTCGACCGTGTCGCTTCAGTTCCCTGGCCCGCTTCCTCCGAGGCGGATACCGAGTCGGATCGCGCGCTTATCTCCCGCATCCGCTACCCAGCGCCCGGCGGCGAGGATATGGAAACGTCCGGACCGCGGTTCACACGGATGGCATGGCAACTTTCCCGTACCGTAGACTGGACGTACGCGCATTATGAAAAGATCTACGACATCCTTTCCGACCGGGGCATCGACTCAAATGACAAAAAAGCATGGATCGACAGGGCCGTACGTTTCTATATGCATACCAGGTCCTCCGCCAGGAGCTGCGCACCTCCGGAGATCACGCTCCGGCGTGCCGCGGTCGTACTCAAGCCCTATTTCGCCCGCCACCGCGCAGGGTATCCGCGATCCAACCAATTTTTCTGCACCGCGGCATGGTGGCATGCGGCGATATGCGAGGGACTCGCATTTACGGATGGATTCGGAGCCGGCCGCGAAGAGGCGTCGCGAAGCGTGAACGGCACATTTCTCGAGGAACTCCTTTCCCGCCGGTTCCTGACTGTGCCCTTGTCGAGAGAGACGATGCCGCGGTTCAGCGCGCTGAGTCCCGAATCGGCCAACATTTTCGACAACCTTCACCTTCTGCAAAGTATCGCTTTCGATATAGTCTCCTACAAGCAGTGGTCGGAGGACGAGATGCGGGTGGAACTCGAACGCGTCGCGGAAGCTACAGCCTACAGGCCAGGAGACGAAAACCTCGCGAAAAGTATAGGGGCGCATACTGTTCATAAGAGCGAACCTGGCGGCCCTTGCGACCGGAACCGGCGTCATGGGAGCGCGATCGAGGGGATAGTGCTCGACATTCTGGAGGAAACCATTCGTAGCGTCAATCCGGAAGCGATAGCGGGGGAAAAAGCCGGAGAGCTCAGGGACAGTGCGCTCGCGATACTTTGTCCGGGCGCAGCGGGGGGAGAAACCGCGGGCTCCCTGCTGGATGTAACGAGGGAACTCGGTATTCTCCCGCGGATCGGTCCGGAGCTGGTGGATCCTGGAAAGACGCCCAACGCCCTGGTCGATGAAATGGTTTCCGGATGGCTCCGGAAGGCGAAGCCCGGGGCTCATGCTGTAAATAAAGGCTCCGGCAAACGGCCGGGCAAAAATGCGGGTGCTTCGAAGTATACATTCACCGAGGGAGGTGAAAGATGATGTGTCCGGGCTGGTGGGGTGGCGGTCTGATGATGGTGGTGTGGGTGGCGCTCATGGTAGCGGTGGTCTGGGCATTGATCAGGGTCGGACAGAGGGACGGGCTTCTGGGCACCAGGCACGAGTCCGCGCTGGATATTCTCAAGAAAAGGTACGCCAGGGGGGAGATCTCCAGGGAGGAGTTCGAGGAGCGTAAAAAGGACCTGGAGTAAGGAACGGCTCCGTCCGCTTTTTCCGCGGGGGGGCCCCGGTCTTGCGGCCTCAGTCCAGCGGATATTATTTGACAATGAAACGGACGTTGTCGATACGCATATATCCCGAATCGGGGGATTCGGCCAGTTCACCGTCCTGGTCGAACACCGGGTTCGCGGAGAAACCGATGCCGCGTACATTCGTCAATACTTCACCGAGAATATCGGGCGGATTCCCTTCGGCCCATTCAGGGTATGCGATCGTCGACAGGGTGAACACCCGCAGAGAATCGCGTGCCGATACCCCGTCCCACCATCCGTATTCGACGCTTACATCGTTGTCCCCGTATGCGGGACTGTCGAGATAGATCCAGATGTTTCTTTTTGAATCGCCCTTGAGGTTGACCCGTATTTCGGCGACATCCGTGAAATCGACCGTATTTTCGAATTCCAGGACGGCCCTGCCCCATTCGCGGTACTTCCCGGTTCCCGGAGCGGTAACATAGGCGAACGAGTAAAGGACATCGGCCCTGCCCCAGAGCGGGGCCGCCGTATCGTGTTTCACGGAGATGGAGCTGTTGGTGGAAGTGAGAGAACCGGACCAGGTCTTTTCGTTTCCCGTGGGGGTGAACTCGAAATTGTTGCATTTGTCTAGAACGAGAAATCCCGTTCCGTCGAAAGGGGTGAGGTACGCGGCTGTATCGTTGTCGACCGACCTCAGGTGTATGTAGTCGTCGAAGTCGTTGTGGAGGACGACGATGTCGTTCCGCAGCGAGTTCACCTGCCCGGTCCACGAAGCGTGGTCGACATGCGGATCCCGCCCTATGACTGAATCGATGAGCGCCCTGTGGAGGTCGATCCTGTTCTGCACATGCCGGATGTCGAAGCAGGTGCGCAGCATCCGTTCGGCGATCCTGACGAAATCGTCCCACAGGACGTCAGCGGTAAGCCCGGTCAGCTTGTCGCAATGGGGAGGCATGCCGTCCTGATCCCCCCATATTTTCACCGTGTCGCACGCCTCGGGAGCTACGTTCCACTCGGGCACTCCCAGCATGTCTATTATGGGGTCCTTCTTCGAGAAGGTGACGTGGAGGTCCCACGGAATTAT
>CAZGVZ010000117.1:0-9828 GCA_964529145.1 uncultured Fibrobacteraceae bacterium
CCGTGGTCCCCTTGCTGAAAATCCCATAGGGATCACATTGTCCTCTCTTACCGAGCAGGTAATGGCGGATCCTGTTCCCGGCCTATCGCTGACCATGGCGCTTCATCGCTTTTTTCTGCAAACGTTTCTGTATGTTCTCCATGCGCCGTTCGGCCCGGGCAGTCGCCTTCTCCGTCATCCTGTTCGCCTTTTCGCCCGCCTTGAGCATCCGCCGGGTGTCTTTGCGCACTTTCACGGCTTCCTTGGGGTGGGAGCCCTTCGATGCCGACAGTGTATCCGCGGAACCGGTTCGCTCGACCTCAGGGGCAATACGATGAGTGTTTCTGCCGGGCAGTGGGTCGGTCGCAATCCTGCCTGTGCGCTGAGCCTCGGATAATGGTGTCGCGTATTGAATTGAACGTTCCAGGTCGAAAAGCCGCTGCATATACCCTTGGGGCAAAGTACCATGATGACGATCGCGAAGCTGATCGAGAAAATTCCGCCGGATCTTTACCGCCGAGTAGATTTCCGAGGTCGGGCGGCATTTCGCGCGACCTTCCCTGATCTTGTTTTCGAGCGGCCCATAAGGCAGCTTCATCTCACGGCTGCTCCGCAGGAGCATGGCGAGCGAATCCTCCCAGAGATCGCCATGCTGGGCAGCGGCAGCTGAGACCAGGGTGATCGATGCGGACAGGGCCCGGATGGCGAGCCGTATGCCGGAGATATGGCTGATCATAATTCGATGACCGTATTGAAGCCGCCGAAACCGTCGGGAACGAGTTCAGTCCGGCAGGAGTCGGTCTTCCACTCCATACCGTCAACCAGAAAAAGGTACTGGTAACAACCCTTCGGTATCCGGAGGTCGATTTTCCACGTATCCTCGTCAGTCTTCGTCAATGTATGCCGTTCGGTGTCCCAGCCGTTGAAATCCCCCACGAGCGCCACACGGCGCGCTCCGGCAGAGGTGATTTCGAAATGTGCCGTGACTTCCTCCGGCCCGGTCGAGGACGATGAAACCGGGGGCGTACGACTCACGGTCTGCGGCCCTATGGAATAGAAATAGAAAAATACGCACAAAAACAGGGCCGCGCACGCCGCTCCGTACGGCAAAGGTTTCCACAGCATTCTGAACAGCGGTGCCCTGGATTTCATGGAGGGCCTCGAGATTGCCCGCATTACTGTGCCGTAAAGCGCCGGCGGCGGATCGAGCTGGAGTGCGCTTTCGAGTGTGCGGGCGATGTCGCACCAGCGCTCGTAAACGCGGGCGCACTCTTCACACTGCTTAATGTGAGTTAAAACATCGGAACGATCGAACCGCTCCTTTTCGCGGTAAATCCGGTCGAAGAACGATCGTACCCTGTCGCAATTCATACGGCGGCATCCCCGAATTCTTCCATGAGCTTTTTTCTGGCCCTGAAAAGCCATATTTTTATCACGTTTTCCGATTTTTTCATGATAGCGGCGATCTCTCTGACACTGCATTGTTCCATGTAATAGAGCATCATGACGCACCGGCGATCCATATCCAGTGACGAAAGCATTTTTCGCGCGTCGATCCTTTCCCCTTCGGCAGTCGTGGATCCGGGGCATCCCCGCGCGACTTCTTCACCGGCGCAAGCCGTCGCCTTCCTCCGTCTGCTCGATGCGCGATAGAAATCCCGAGCTGTATTGAGTGCGATCGTGCACAGCCAATTCTTCGCTCCTCGGCTTTCGTCAAACGTCTCCAGCCGTGTATAGGCCTTGATGAACGTCTCCTGGGCGGCATCCTCTGCGTCGGCTCTGTTACCCAGCAGGCGGAATGCGATCGTATACACATACCCCTCGTAAGCACGCACCACCTCATGAAAATTATCGGGCGAAATGGAACGGTTCACTCTATGGATTTCCTGTTCCCCCATGGAACATATACGATACCGCGTGCCGCCGGGTTACACCGTTTTACGGTTGCCCGAGGCGCCATGAATATATAATTCCCGACTGATGGGACAACAGAAGTGAATGCGGAGTACCACGGCCGAAAAGAACTGCCATATAATAAAAATGAAGGCTCGAACGGCGGGACAGTTCCCTGTCGAAACCGCAATAGCAGCTCGTGAAGGGTATTTTCGGGTCATGGTGCTCGTACGTGAGGAGCGTATCGGTTCTCTTCCCCCTGCGACCTCGCCCGATGGTGACCAGTACTGGAACAGTCGATGGCCGGTAAAACGAACAGGCGGTATAGAGCTGAAAAAACAGAAGGTTTCTCTCATTGAAATCGATCGTTGAGCCCACGGCGGCAAGGGGTTGCAGATATCCGGCACCTTCTGTATTGGAAACGTTCCAGCAAAAGCCCATTTTGGCGAAAAGCAGATATCGTTCGAACCCGGCGCTCAACTTCAACTGCAGGAGATTCCTGAAGTCCATCCGCGTGGTAGCGCCGCAGTCACTAATCAAACACGCACCATAAGAACCTTCAGGGATCACTTTTCCAATGACCGAGGCCCGTTCACACGTTACGTAACACTCCAGATACTTGCCGGGAGCGGTCGGATCGTATGCCGCGGGCGTGAGGTGATACCCCACACCGAGCGATGCCTTCGTGACCCTCGAAGGAGAATGCTTGCCGATCGAAGCTCCGGATTCCAGGTTCAGCTCTTCCGGACCACCGCCGAGGAACTTCGTCGCGCTGAGCGGACCCGTGACCGTGAAACGAAACGCCCCGCCGGTGTCGGTCGCCCATACCGGTTCCAGACTGAAGGTGCAAAAAGGGTGATTGCCGAAGGAAGAACCGGTTCCTAAAGGGAGATTTGTCTGGAAACCGGTCTCCGGCTCGATTGTCAGGCCGAAACCTGCAAGAGTTATCGACCATGCATTCAGTATGAGCAGATGAAATCTTGCGGTCATGTTCCGGCGGTCGCGGTTGAATAATTCAGAAGTTCTCACTTGTATGTAAAAGACCGTCCTTCGGCTTCCATCAATCATTCGATGATTATGAAATGATACTGCAGTCCGCACCGGCACGCTCGAATTCATACACGCCCAAACCGGTCCCGCAGCGCTGTGTCAGGCTTCCGTTCCCGAAGTTCGCGCCGGCCCAAATCTTCGGAGTGATTATAACCTATGCGTTTCGGGGCTGGGTGCACATTTCACTATTTCCTTCGTTCGTTTCATCCCCATCACCTTCGGCACCTTCCCCCGTTGATGAAGTAAGGCTCCGGATGGGGGTATGAAAAATGCTCTCACCATCGGGCATACGATTCTCCCGGTATTTGTGCTGTCAATTATAAGGCTATCAATAACTCCCCTTGACCATGGTTCCGGCCGTTTTTTTCTGGGCGGAGATGTCATCGACCGTGGCATAGGGATGGGGATACCGGTCATTTCCGGCCGTGTATGATTTAACGCCTGGAATATCTCTTACCTGGACTGCTTTTCGCGGACAATAGTTCACGCACGCATAGCACATGTAGCACAGGACATTCCTTCGCCACACGGGTTTCCCGTCCATGATTCCGATTTTCCCGGACAGGCAGACCTTTTCACATATGCCGCATCCGTTGCACTTGTTGTCATTATAGAAGTAATTCACGCCTCCGATATACTCGGAAACGTTCATGCCGGTAACAACCAGTTTTTCGATGAGGAAACCGAGGACCGGGTTGGATGAACTCCTGATGATGACTTTGTCATCCTTTTCACGATATGCGCTTCGGTTCCTGATAACAGTGCCGATCATATCGATCTCCTGAAGAACCATGGTCTCTATCCGCAGAATGTCGGATTTCGATGGAGCGGAGTATCCCCTCTCGCTTCGCGGTGCCTCGTTGTGGCACATGTTTAACATGAACCGTGAATTCAACCGCCTGTTTTTCTTCCTTAACAGCTTCTCCATTATCTCGAATCCCCTGAATACGGTTCCGTACCGGGTCGCGACGGCAAAAATGTAGTCCGCCGATCGCATCTCGATCTTTCGTATGAATCGTTTCACCGCAACTGGAATGGTAAGTGCATGGCACGGAAATACGATTCCTGCGACCTTTCCATGGGTTCGTATTTTCTCCTTGCCCAAAAGTCCGACAATCGGGATAATCACTGAATCCGGTATTCTTTTCCGGAGTTCCTTTGCTACGAAAAGAGAATTCCCGGTTCCGGAGAAATAGTGGATTTCCGTAATCATGTTCTTCTCGATTCATTTACATAGTTCAATAATTAAGAGCATTTCCTCTTCTGGTCATTCATGGTTCGATTTCCTCTATGGCCGGCTGTTTTTTGCATGTCGCTCTCGATTTTTGAGTTCCCTTGGCTCTATGCCGTTAAGATCCAATGGACGATATGCTCCTCTCTTTTTTACGGCATCTTCAGGCAGACATATGCTTTTACGTTATCGAGGGGATTTGATTCATCAACAATACTAAAACCCGCTCTTATCAGCAGCTCTTTCATTATCCAATCCCATGTACTGTATTCTTCCCGGATATGTATCTTGTTCTCATTCATGATTTTATTTCCGCCCAATTCTTCCATTTTATCCAGCCATCTCTCAATACCATCCTGATATTCATTTGCCTTAAAGCAAAAGACTACATCTACGAGAAACAGCTTTCCTCCCGGCTTCAACATTTCATATAATCGATTGAGTGCGATCTGCTTCCAGAAATCCGGGAGGTGATGGAGTGCTATGGCGGATACAATCGCATCGAGCTTATCGCCTTCGTGGGAATAGGTCAGGAATCCTGCATTTATAAAAGATATGTTATTCAATCCTTGTTCTTCCACATGTTTTCCTGCGATCGACAGCATACTGTCCGATATGTCGACCGCATACACTTTTTTGCAGTGCCTTGCCAGCCTTAATGCATAGCCACCATTGCCGCATCCGATATCGAGAACAACGCTGTCGTCATTCAAACCGAGGGCTCTGACGGCGAGATTGACTTCCTTATCATAATCCCTGAATCTGGAATGTTCAGTCTCATAATCGGCCGAAACTTTCAAGTCGGAATAGTCCATCCCTACATGTATAGATTCATCGTATTGCCATTCCGGTATTACATGGTTTTTCATGTGGTCCTTCCCTCCTCTTTCTGCATTTTTTCGGCAGAAGATCTATACCTGGTTTTAAAAACCCATTCCGGGTTCATGGTTCGCGTTTAGTATCTCCGTGTAGTTGTTTTCAGAATTCGGAGTTCAAACTCATACCTGAGGTGAAAGGATGGCCCGTTCGCGCTTCACAAATTGAGATTGAAGTCGATATCTGAAACCTCACTGTTTACCGACATCCATAGCAGGGAATGGTCGTCGCCGGCAGGCGGTTATTTTAATGAATTTGCCTCCATGCCTGCGACGGACAGTATGTCGGATTGACCGATCAGGTTAGGTGATGTCGAAAAAAGCCAAAATATCTCATTCTTTCGCATGATTGCAAATTCATCTTTTTCTTGCACGGCAATAGTTCGATATTTATATTGTTGGCTCGGTTCCGGGAGGTTGTCCTCTGAAGCCCCCCCCAATCTTCATTAGCTGGATTGGTCGAAATCTAGGTTACCCGTTTCCAGTCAAACCCATCCGGCTGTTCTCTTCTCACCCTCAATCATTTCAGCAAGGAGGAGTTATGTCTTTACGCCTTTTCAAGACGATCTTCTGTGTTGGTGTGGCGCTTTCGGCAGGGTTGTTGTATACCGGATGCACAACTGATGAAGAGGAGGAATTGTCGTTTGAACTCAGCAGTCCTTCGTTCGTCAATGGCCAACCGATACCGGCCGAGTGCAGCTGTGAAGGAAAACCGTTCGGTGAGGGAGCGTCTCCGGAATTGAACTGGACTGCCGGGCCGGCAGGTACCAGAAGTTATGCCATCGTGTTCCAGGACACGACCATTATCGGTGCCCTTCCCAATCGCGGAAATCACTGGATAATCTGGAACATACCATCGAGCATTACCAAATTGCCAGCAAACCTCTCCGGCGAACAGTTTCCACCGGCCATGGGTGGAGCGCAGCAGCAGAACGCCGCCCCACCGCAGGGCGGTGGTCAATATGTCTATTTCGGACCCTGCCCCAGCTGGGATACTTTCTGTTCGGATGCGGCCCGCACAACCGATACCTACGCGTTCACAATTTACGCCTTTGATTTCCAAAGCATTGCCGTGCCTGAAAAAGACACGACGAATCCGGCTAACACGAATTATGTCCGTCAAATCAATGACTTTTTATCCGCGAGGGCAATCGGTTCAGCCAGGCTCATGACGACCTCCGATGCAGCGCCTACGTCTTTCGATTTTTGTCCTGCTGCGCCCTAGGGACCGGCGGGTACGTCATTTAACGCAGGTCAACAATGAAATTTTCCTGAAAATAAAGTTAGGATTCCGACATTGCCTGGAAAACGGGGTCGTTCCCGGGCATTTCATACCCTGATCGGAAGATTGATTTTGGATGAATGCCAAGCGGTACGGCAAAAACAGCGCAATGCGCGGGATACTATACGATTCAAGATGTAATGACACGGGGGCAGCGGGCGGAAAGGGTTCGCAGGCGCGAAGGGAATTTCGATCGTGTGATACTCCCGAATCGGCAACGATCCCGCCAAGCCGCTGTCCACTTAGTCATTCTTATTTATCGGCAACTACAAGCATTTCATAATCGTCGGTTTTCAACTTATCATTCCTGCTGAATGCTCCCAGCTTGGCTCCGAAAATATCAATTTTTTTGAAATCAAGACATTTAAGCATCCATGTTATTTCACTCGGAACATAATATCTCTCATTGCATCGAAATTCCTTCTTTTCTCCCGAATCGTCAATAATAGTGGTGATATCGGACTCTCGGAAGGTCATAAGGTCAAAAGATTGTTTATCGTAGGACGCATTCCCCTCATTCACCTGTGATGCCAAGAAGTCCTTAACGGAATGAAATAAAGGAAACAATCCGTTTAATGTGGTAAAGATGAATTTGCCGCCGGTATATCTTAATGCATTCCTTGCATTTTCAAGAATTTTAAAATTCATCTCGTCCGTTTCCATGAGAGGGAAGGCGCCTTCGCAGAGCATTATCGCGACATCGAATTCAGAATTAAAAGGCAACGATCTTGCATCACATTTTAATAATGAGACGGCTAAATCGAATTTTTCAGACTTTTGCCTTGCTTTCTTCAATAAAGAATCCGACAAGTCTATTCCAGTTACATCATAACCTCTTTTAGCCAACTCAATGGAATGTCGTCCGGTCCCACAACCGATATCCAATATTTTCAAATTTTTGTTGAAATCGAGTTCTTTTTCGATAAAATCACATTCTCCTATTGTACCCTGGGCAAAACACTCGCCGTCATATCTGTCACCATAATTTTCAAAAAGTTCTTCATACCATTGTTTCATTTCATTTCCTTTCCATCGATTTCTTCGCGTCTGATATTATTGGTGTCAACACCGAAATAATATTTCCCATTTTCACCGAAAAATTATTTCCCATTTTTCTTACTGGAAGATAGCTGCATAGGCGGGACAAGCCCGAGTTTCGAGCGTTTTTTGATCCGGTAACTTTCTCCTTTCATGATGATGACTTCGGCATGGCGAAGGCGCCGGTATAATCAGGATCAGGTGAGAGTGGGAAAAGCCCTCCGGGGATATCGCTTATGGTATTGTTGTTTATTTTGTCAAATTATATTTTGTGTCACACTACATTATGTAAAGGCTATGATGCGAACCGCCGCGCAGCGGCTTTGTTCAACGGGATCGGGCACGGCCGAAGTTTTGCATAGTGAAACGAAGCAAAATTTGGGTGGAGCGGTAGCGGAACCGGCTTGCCCGTGTTGGGCGTCTGTAGCCACGATATTTTTGTTTGGCGTTTCCTCGCCATGGATGGCGATCATACTATTTTTTTAACCATGTGGTAATGGGTGTAAAAATAACATTGATTCCAAAACTATTATCATCTCTTTCCTGCCCATCCCTTGCGCCGTTATCATCAGAATACGATTTAATTTCATTGTGGGATTGTTGGTAGATAGCATTTAATTTTAGCCACTTTACAGGTTGAGTGAATTTAACAAATCTGTCATCTTCTGGATTTGATTTTATCAAATTAACTATCTTTTGAATGCATATCAATGTGTTATAGAAATTAAAGGTATACACATAGCCATCCATCCCTTGGTCCCTTACACCTGCAGGATCGATAAGGTGTCCTTTCACAATTGAATAAAAAGGAGTAATGTCTATTTTAAGACCTAAGTGCTCCACTTTGTCTTTATCAATTACGGCATATTCACGTTCTTTTACAGCAGTTACTCCGAAAAGATTTACAAAATTGATATTCAGAGAACCGCCATAGAGTCTTTCACGAGGTAATGGGTCAGAATTTTCCTTCGATATGTAATAAACACTCTTCTGCCCATAATTTAAAAAACTCAAACCCAATGCTGGGTGTATAGATAAGCAATTAAAAAATTCATATTGATATTCTAAACGAAGGCCAACATCAAAAACATTTCCTTCTGCAATCCCTTCTCCATTAGGTCCCATACCAGGTGCAAGTGCTGAGGTAAAGCTTTTCAGATTCATTCCAATAGAAGCTATTTTAAATAATCGAATTGCAAAAGAGTTACTTGTAACTTCTTCATATGAATTAACACTCATAGTTTCTCTACCTAATGAATCAGTTAAGATGTTTTTACCCATACTGATATGTTTATTCCCATATGCATATCCAATATCAACAAACCTATAAAGATCATTTAATATTAAGACGGAATATTTAGTGTCATGATAAAGATCATTTAACTGAAATGAAGGTAATAAATCTTCATGAAAACTACTATAAATAAACTGTGCAACATTTTTATCGCCTATTGCTGGTAATGAAGCTGGATTTGAACAAACAGAATAAATGTTATCATCTAATGAAACACCACATTCACCCATTCCTGTATTTATTCCACCAGAAGGAAATGTAAGTGCTATGACAGCAGTTTTGCCAACAGAATAACTTGAAGTAAATGCAATAGTCAATATAAGAAACAACTTGGATGTTGTAATAATTTGTGATTTTTTCAAAATGGATTATTCCTTTCATGTGTTTAAAATTAACAACTTTATTTCTGCTTCTGCGCACGACACGCAGTTTAACACCAAACAAAAATATCGGGCTATTGCAAACAACGTTAAGGATTAATTTTGCACCGTCACATAAGACCCGGCTATGATATCGGTCTCTCTTCGGTGCAAAATTGATCCAGTTGAACGAAGCCGGGTCAGGCAATGGAGCGACGAACCGCTATGGGTTTTCAATAGCCACGTGTAGCGGTGCAGGCCACATGCCAACAAAATATAAATAGCCGGACCGGGCAACAAATGGTGCTCGTACGGCCCTTAATGGTCGAAGGAATCCAATGAAGATCGGTAGATACGAAGAAAAGGACAATAGTATAACAAGGGCATGCCACGGCAACACTGAGGTGGATGTATTTTTTCAAACAGCCCGAGGCCAGCATTTAAGGTGATTCCGAGGATTATTTTTACTCAAAACCAAGGAGTCACAAATGTCTCGAAAGAAGAGTGTAATACCTGCAAGTTCTCAAAAGCGTACACGGAAAAAGATCGACGATGCACTTAAAGTAAAGATAGTTCTGGAAGCACTGAAAGAAGCGATGACCCTCAACGAGCTTGCGACCAAGTATGAGGTACATCCGAACCAGATAATAACCTTGAAGAAAAAATTCCTTGAACGATCGGTCGATGTCTTTTCCGGCAACAATAAAGATCATGAGGAACTCGAGAAGCTCCGCAGGGAAAAGGATTATCTGGTTCACCAGATCGGCCAGCAGTAAACGCTCAACCAACGGGTATAGCCTGCAGTTAGCGTAAGGAAGCCAGACGGT
>CAZGVZ010000118.1:0-9823 GCA_964529145.1 uncultured Fibrobacteraceae bacterium
GGCGATGATGGTCGCCTTGCCGGCGATGGAGCCCACGCCGTCCGCGCCGGGCATACGCTCGTTTTCCAAAGCTCCCGGGTGAGCCGGTCATCAAGAAAAGGAGCACCACGATGACTTTCGATTATGATGTCGGCATACTCGGAGCCGGACCGGGGGGGTATGTGGCGGCGATACGGGCGGCCCAGCTCGGACTCAGGGCAGCGGTTATCGAAAAGGAGAAGCCGGGCGGAGTGTGCCTCAATATGGGGTGCATACCCTCCAAGGCACTGATACACCATGCGGCCCTGTTCAGCTCCTCTTTCGAACTCGAGGGTATCGGGATATCGGTCGACCGTACCGCCTTTGATTACTCGAAGGTTTTCGAGGCATCCAGGAAAGTCGCGGATACCCTGTCAAAAGGCGTGGCCTACCTTCTGAAGAAAAACGGAGTCACGGTACTTCAGGGCGAAGGAACACTGCTGTCTTCACGGGAGATTCGGGTTGAAGGTGGACCGAAGATAAACTGCCGCGCAATCGTCATCGCGACCGGTTCTCGGCCCCGTGATATCCCCGGATTCGCGTTCGACGAGTCGGTTGTGCTTTCGTCCACAGGCGCTCTCATGCTCAGGGAGCTCCCTAAAAGGCTGCTCATTCTCGGAGCCGGAGCGATCGGTGTTGAGTTCGCCCACCTCATGAACCGCTTCGGAGTGGAGGTCCACCTGGTCGAAATGCTCGACCGCATCCTTCCTCTCGAAGACCACGAAATCACAGGTCTGCTCAGCAGGTCGTTCGTGAAAAGGGGAATCGAGGTGTCGACCGGGACCAGGGCGCTTTCAATGACGCGTGATGCGGAAGGCGTGGAAGTCACTCTGGAGGGAAGCGACGGCTGCAGGCGCAACGTGAAAGTCGACAGAATCCTGGCTGTGGCCGGCAGAACACCCAATACCGGCGATATCGGACTGGAGCGACTCGGCATCGCCACGGAGCGCGGCTTCATACCGGTGGGAGAGTATGGAATGACCGGGGTCGACGGTGTCTACGCGATAGGGGACGTGGTCGCGACTCCGCTTCTCGCGCATGTCGCATCCCGGGAGGGTGAGATCGCGATAGAGCGCATCGCGGGAGGGACGCCTTCACCGCTGGATCCATCCGCGATCCCCGGCGCCGTTTACTGCGAACCCCAGATCGCCTCGTTCGGTCTGACCGAAAGCGCGGCACAGCGGAGCGGGATTCCGTTCGAGAAGGCGTCCTTTCCCTATCGCGGCGCGGGCAAGGCAGTGGCCTCGGGAGTACCTGACGGTTTTGTCAAGATATTGACCGGCTGCGGCACGCACGAACTTATCGGCGCCCATATTGTCGGTTCCCAGGCGACGGAGCTGATCCACGAACTGCTTCTGGCGAAAACTGCGGGACTCCCCACTAACGCGATCGCTTCCATGATCCACGCGCACCCGACCCTGTCCGAGGCAGTCATGGAGGCGGCGCGCGCCTCCGGGGGAAGGGCGATTCACGTGTGAGTACAATCGATCCCCGGGAGCGGAAAGGCCGTGCGGCGGTGCTGATCGTCTCTCTCGCCGCTTCTTTCCTGGCTCCCTACATGGTATCTTCGGTCAACATAGCCCTTCCCGCGATCGGCAGGGATCTTTCGCTCGGCGCAGTGTCGCTCTGAGCTGGGTGACTACAGCCGATCTGCTTTCGAGCGAGGTGGCGCAAACGGATCACTTCGATAGCTTACAATTTTCAAAGAGAAGATGCTCCGGCCGATTCAGGATATTGCATTCAATCTTCATGCAACGTATTTTGATTCGAAACTGTGCAGTGCGCAGCCTTTCTCAACCTTAGCCAGTCAGAGAGTCCGTCCAGTGGCGACCAAATCTTCGGCCATCAACATCATCTGGTTTTTCCTCATCGCGTCGAGCATCGTCGTAGCGGCATACACCGGAAGGATGGATGCGGTCACCAGGGCATCATTCGATTCCGCCAAGAACGCGGTTACGCTGGCGATCTCGCTCGTGGGCGCGATGGCGCTCTGGCTCGGGATCATGAAGGTGGCGGAAGCCGCCGGGCTTACCGCGATCATCGCACGCTCGATCCGCCCGGTCATGGTGCGCCTGTTTCCCGATGTTCCTGCGGATCATCCTGCAATGGCCGCCATGATCATGAACATGGCGGCAAATATGCTCGGCCTCGGTAATGCGGCGACTCCGTTCGGAATCAAGGCGATGACGGAACTGGAAAAGATCAATCCGGAGAAGGGGACAGCCACGGATGCGATGTGCCTGTTTCTGGCTATCAATACTTCGAGCGTCACTATTCTTCCCCTCGGGGTGATAGCGGTACGCGCCGCGGCCGGAGCCGCGAGGCCCGCCTCGATTCTCGTTCCCTCACTCATCGCGACCCTCTGTTCCACCTCCGCCGCGATCATCGCAGCGAAACTGTTCGCGGCCCGGAAACGCCTGCTGTCGCCGATTATACACCACGAGCCCTCGGCTCCGGCAGCCGGGGAGGACAACCTTGGGGAGCCACGACGCACCGCGCGGGCGGCGGTCGGCATTGTCACCCGCATCCTGCTGTGGTGCGGTCTGGCGGCGTTTCTGGGAGCGATTCCCTACAGACTGCTCACGCGCACGGAAGCTCTCATCCTGTCGATCGACCTTGTCACTCAGGCCACGGCCTGGCTTATACCACTCCTGATGGGAGGACTGTTGTTCTTCGGATTGTTGCGGGGAGTCCGGGTCTATGAGGAGGCGACCGAAGGCGCCAAGGAGGGATTTCAGGTAGCGGTGCGGATAATCCCGTTTATGGTGGCCATCTTCGTCGCCATCGCGATGTTTCGCGAAAGCGGCGCCCTAGACCTGCTTGGCCGCATAGTCGGGCCGGTGACCGGATTGATAGGAATGCCGATTGAAACGCTTCCGGTGGCGCTCCTGCGTCCCCTGTCCGGAACGGGCGCGTTCGGGGCCATGTCGGAGATCGTGAACGGCGCCCCGGACAGCTTCCGGTCGTTCCTCGCGTCTGTGATGCAGGGGTCAACCGAGACGACCTTTTACGTCCTGGCGGTCTATTTCGGAGCGGTGGGAATAAGGAGAAGCCGCTACGCCCTGAGCGCCGCGCTTATTGCCGATGCGGTCGGTATCGGAGCCTCGATCGCCATCTCCCATCTGATGTTCGCGTAGGGTGAACATGGCGCCAACATGCCGCCAACATGCCGGGCCTCGACACGTCGTGGTTCGACATCAAGGCAGTGACGGAACTGGAAAAGATTCAGCCTGGAGGAGGGGACTCGGCCCTGACGGAAATTTTATATTTGTTCCTGCCGCTTTTGTATTATATTAAATGTGATTTATTTGCTATGTCTTTTCAGAAATGGTGAATTAACAACTGCCTCGTGAGACATCTTCTCAAGGAAGGTTTGACTTAATTACCTGATCTGTAATTATTCAGGTGCGCTCGACTTGTGTTTTGCAGGTTGCCCGTGTTTAGTTTGTCAGAATGTGAGGGTTCTTCGCATTTCGCCCACCCTTCGGCAGGCATGGCTTGAATTTAACGAAGGGCTCCGGATGAAGGGGTGCCCTGTTTTCGTACCTGAATAGCTAACTTGGATCTAAAATCCCTGCCATATGTTCTCTTTTGAGAACAGGAATTGAATTGTCCGGAAGACAAATAATGGTTCCGAATAATTAGGGGATATATTGTTAACAGCCATATCAGAGTCATTATGTTTTCACAGTTCGTTCGGACATTTGCCTTTGAGAACGGAAAAGATCCGTACATGGTGAATCGAGAATCCCATCAGCCTTAAGGAGTGGGTATAAAATGAAGAATTGTCGAAAAGTTGGAAAAAATAGGGATTTTTCATCAAAAGAGTTTGAATACCGGAGATTTTGTTTCCCGTTCATTTTTACTTTTATTGTACTCGGTCATGTATCTTCCCCTGCACAGACGGTAAAGCGCACAGTCGGTGTTATTTCCATAAACAGCGACACAGCATCGGGTTATACCTTGTTCACTCCATTATCGGGTAAGGATACCTATCTTATAGATAACTTCGGGCGCGAAATAAACTCATGGAAAAGTGACAAGTTGTCGGGGGCTTCCGTTTATTTACTGGAAGACGGCTCGTTACTGCGTTGTGAGTCGTTGCAAAACATGTCATTCAACGCCGGCGGCTCCGGCGGGCGTGTAAAAAAATTTTCCTGGGACGGCAGCGTAACCTGGACCTACGATTATTCAAGTTCTACTTATTGTCAACAGCATGACTGTGAACCTCTGCCGAACGGCAATGTCCTGATTCTTGCATGGGAAATGAAAAACCAGTCGGAAGTCAGTGCCGCCGGACGTACTACCACAGGCAATCTGTGGCCGGACCACCTTATTGAGGTCAAGCCTTCCGGCTCCAGCGGCGGGGAAATCGTCTGGGAGTGGCACGTCTGGGATCATCTTGTTCAGGACAAGGATGCAGGTAAAGCCAATTACGGCGTTGTGGAGGACCATCCGGAATTGGTTGATGTCAATTATATAGCACATCGGAATTCATCAGGCGACTGGATGCATACCAATGCCGTGGATTACAATGAGGAATTCGATCAGGTCATGATTACAGTGCGCTATTTTGACGAGGTCTGGATTATCGATCACAGCACCACAAAAGAGGAAGCGGCCTCCCACTCCGGAGGAAAATACGGCAAGGGTGGAGATCTTCTTTACCGCTTCGGTAATCCGGCGGCCTATAAAAGCGGTTCGAGCTCTGACCGAATACTTTTTCTCCAGCATGATGCCCACTGGATTCCCGATGGCCGTCCGGGGGCGGGCAATGTCATGGTTTTCAACAATGGAGAAACTTCCAATCGTTCTTCCGTGGATGAATTCAAGCTGCCTGTGGATGATGAAGGAAATTACGATATGGATAAAGCGCCTGAAAAGGTCTGGTCCTACACCGCTTCCGGTTTTTTTGCGCAAAATATGTCCAGCGGACAGCGGATGGTAAACGGCAATACGCTTATTTGCGACGGACCACATGGAAAAGTTTTCGAGGTTTATTTGAATTGTCCGGAGAAGAAACTGTGGGAATACACCAGTCCTGTGACGAGTTCGGGAATTACGAAACAAGGGCAAAGCACGGGCGGAGGAATGGGCATGCAGACAAATCAGTGCTTTCGCGCTACCCGCTATGCGTCTGACCATCCGGCATTTACGGGTAAAAATATAACACCGTCGGCCGCCCCTCTCGAAGGCGGTGAGCTTCCCCCTGTCGGTTCCTCAACCTGTACAACCACCTCCGTTTCATCTTCTGCCGGAATACCTGTACCTGGAAAAATCTCCTTATCGTGTAATTTAAATTCTTCAAATCCTGTTTCGGCAACGGCAATCAATATCGATATTCCACAAAATACGGATGCGACCGTTAAAATTTACAGCGCTGACGGCCGGGAAATCGCGACGCTTGTCGATCAGTATCTATCCGCCGGAAATCACAGCTATAAGTGGAACGCCGATGGATTTGCCGGCGGGATCTATTTCGTCAGACTGGTTACGAAAAATTATGCCATGGCCGATAGAATGGTATTGCTTCGATAATGGTTTATCCCAAAAATCCGGAGACTTGGAATATGAAAACCAAAATATTGTCATTGACAGTGGTTTTTTTTGCGGTGAACAGCGCGATAGCCACGAAACCTGATGGAATCCAGTATGTTTCTCCGTTGCACAATTCAAAACTGAATTCACGAACATCCGGGATCATTGTCCGCCCCGGCGGCAAACTCGACGAAACGAGTGTCGATTTTTCCCGACAAATTGCGGTTACGGATGCTGCAAACAATCGTTACTCCGGGAATATTGTTCTATCTTCCGATGGAAAAACACTCATTTTCAAGCCGGAGGGACAATATAAAGCCGGGGAAGAGGTTCGTGTGGCTTTTTTACCCGGAGTCAAAAATCAATCCGGTGCCGGCGTTCCCGCTTTTGAATTTCAATTCACGGTCACACCGCTGGAAACGGCGCTGGATCCTGAAGATTATTTACCCGGAACCGTTTCCGAAACGGATGAATTCCGGAGTTCCCTTGCCAAAATCAAGAAAACGGCCGCCGGCGATTTACCCGCTGGCTTTCCGGAAATCACGGTAACTCCGGGTACCGGTATTCCTGCCGAGGGCTGTTTCTTCATTTCGCCCTCTCACTTTCAGGGCACAGACGGCTACAATCTGATCATGGACAACAGCGGCAACATCGTATACTGGAATAAAATTACCGATGGCACTCCCGTCGATTTCAAAGTGCTGCCGAACGGATATCTGAGTTACGGTTCGATGTATGAATTCTCTACCGTCACAGGCGGCGGGCCTACGGTTTTCCGCATGATGGACAGCTCGTACGCTATCGTGGATTCGTTCAGGATGGGCAACGGGTATATCGCGGAATCTCATGAATTCCAGCTGTTGCCCAATGGCCACGCGATCATGTTGAGTTATGATCTGCAACCGGTTGACATGAGTCAAGTTGTCCCCGGCGGACATCCCGGAGCGACGGTCATCGGTTCCATTATCCAGGAACTGGATGTCGATAAGAATGTTGTTTTCCAGTGGCGCAGCTGGGACTACCTGGATATTAAGGATTCGTATAATCCTTACCTTACAAAGAAAGTCTTTGATCCCATCCATATCAATTCCATTGATCTGGATACCGATAACCATTTACTGGTATCCGTAATGGCATTCGCGGGAATTTTTAAAATCAATCGTCAAACCGGCCAGATCATGTGGACCATGGGCGGATCGAAAAATCAGTTCACTTTTATGAATGAGGAAGAAGTAAGTGCCTTTGCGCCTCAATATTTCATGTACCAGCATGAGGTACGCAGGCTCGAGAACGGTAATATCCTGATGATCGATGACGGCCTGAAAGGAACAAGAGACTGGTCGAGGGCTGTAGAGTATCAAATAGATGAAACCAACATGACCGCGACCAGGGTATGGCAATATCGCCACGACCCGGACATTGTCGTCGGTTCGATGGGTACCGCCCAGCGGCTGCCTAACGGGAATACGCTCATCGGTTGGGGGCAGTCGTCAGCGATCACGAAGACCGCCGTGACCGAGGTTGACCAATCCGGAAATGTCGTACTTGAATTGTCCTTCAAAGGTAATTTATGGGCGAGTTACCGCGCATATAAATTCGATTGGAACGGTGGGGCCCATGCCGCCCAGGTGCTCCGGATGGAGCTTGTGGCCGGTGAAAAGTATGACTTCGATAATGAGGATGGTGACTCGACCGGCATATCCATTAAAACCGAGTCGTTCGGCGGATTCGGTTATAATGAAATCTGGGCATTTCGTTACAACTACGCTCCGCTAAAACCCGCCTTTTCGGGAAAAACCCCGATAGTGCTGCCGCATCGTATCGTCCTTCAACCGTTCAATGTAATCAGCCTGGCAGCCTCATTGAAATTCAATGCCGCATTTTATGGCATCGACAATCCGGAATCGATTCTGGTCTATTACCGTCCGGTTATGGACAGCGGTGAATTCATCGCATTGCCCACATCCTACAATCCGGCTACAAAGTATATAGAAGCCGAATTCGCAGCCCCTGCAGCAGACACGATCGGCAATACATATTTTCACTATGAAATCATTTTCACCTATAGCGATTATGCGTCTCAAACATATCCTCCTTTACTTGTTTCCCCTGCAAACAATGCGGATGCGAACATTTCCAATGTTAAAATGGAATGGAGTCCGGTTGGATATACCGCTTCCTATAGTTTACAAATTGCCACAGATGCCGGTTTCACCAATCTGGTAGTGGATAAAAGCGCTCTGAAAGAAGCGGTTTATACGTTTGACGCTTCCGAGCAAGACACCGCAACCTATTACTGGCGTGTAAAGACCACCAATGATGCGGGGGAAAGTGAGTGGGCATCGGCGAAGATATTCCGTACACGAAAACCGTATATAAACATCACTTTCCCCAATGGGGGTGAAAAGCTGAAGTGGGGCCGCGAAAATTACATAACCTGGACCTCCATTACCGGCGGTGACGTGGTTGTCGAACTCCACAAAGAGGACGGTACCTTTCTCGAGGTGATCGATACCGTAGCCAATAGCGGAGGATGTACATGGGAGGTGCCTACGGATCTGGATACGACATTGTCATACAAAATATTGATTAAAGATGCCGCAGACGGGAGTGTTTCCGACGTAAGCGATGCGCCTTTTACGCTTGAACTCGTCGGCATCATATCGGAAAATGCACGTTCCGCACCGATGGCAACAAAGTTCCGACTGGTAACATCCCATCCGTTCAGTCCGATGGCGAAAATCGGTTATCAGCTCGCTTCCCCTAGTGATGTGGAATTGAGCGTTTACAGCATTCTTGGGCGCAAAGTGGCGACACTGGTGGATAAAAGGCAACCCGCAGGAATTTATGAAACGGCATTTGATGCATCACGATTGTCCCCTGCAGTTTACTTCATAAAATTTCGGGCAGGTGAAAAGTTCATTCAGACACGTAAACTTACATTGACGAAATGAGAAATAATTAAAACGGCTTGAATACGCAAAAAATTAAAATTGTCTCAACGGGTATTTACATTCCATCAAAAGTTCAAACCACTGCGGAATTATCCCGGCTGATAGGCCGCAGTGAAGACTGGATTATATCCCGTACCGGCGTGGTAAACCGACATATTGCCGAAGAGCCCATGGATGTGATGGGGGCAAAGGCCGCGCGTGCCGCTTTGCACAACGGGCCTCCGCCGGATTGTATCATCAATGCTTCAACGACTCCGTTGCAGCTCATTCCGGACAGTTCGGTATTCATCCAGAAAGAACTTGGATATGACGGCATACCATCCTGGTCGGTGCAGGCAACCTGCCTGTCCTTTGTTGTCGCTCTGAATTCCGCGGCGGCTCTTATCCAAGCTGGAGTTTACAAAAGAATTTTGATCGTTTCGGCCGAAGCGGGCACGCCATGGCGGGATTTGAACGAACCTGAAAGCGCGGCACTTTTTGGTGACGGCGCGGCGGCGGCGGTAGTTGAACCTACGCCGGAAGGCGAAGAAAGCTGCTTGTGCGACTGGGTGATGACAACCTGGCCGCAAGGGGCTGATTCCACAGAATTTCGTGGAGCCGGTACACGCCGTCCACCGTTCATTTCCGATATGACAAAACCGGAAGATTATCTTTTCCACATGAAGGGACCCAAGATATTTCGTTTTACGGTTCCACGGGTCAAAGAAGCGCTGGGGATGGTATTCAAACGAAACAATCTGGAAATAAAGGATATCGACCGGCTCATTTTACATCAGGCATCCGGCAGGGCAATTGACGCTTATATAGATTATGGATTCAAACGCGAAAAGGTCGATAAAATACTTGATGAATACGGAAACTGTATTTCCGCTTCCATCCCTATGACACTGGCGATTGCCGACCGGGATGGATGTCTGAAACGAGGCGACAAAGTTTTAATCGGGGGAACTGGAGCCGGACTTTCGGTTGCGTTCGCGTTACTCAGGTGGTGAGGCTTTTTATGGAGAAGGTGATGGACCTCAGGATGGTTTCTGAATCACCATAATCTCCACAAATAAATGGTTTTCTCTGCTCCCGGCTTTTAGCTATATTATCCATATATTCGATTTAAATTTGCAATCGGCTGGAAAAATCGATAATGAAACAATGAACAGCAAAAGTATTAAACATCAAGCCAGGGAGATCAAGCCATGAAAATCCGTCTCTTGTTCCTGTCCGTAATATTCGCCATGTTTCCGGGTTGCGATACCGGCACGGGCCCTGATGACAATACACCTCCGGATACTACAAAAATAACCCATGGCATCTCGGGG
>CAZGVZ010000119.1:0-9806 GCA_964529145.1 uncultured Fibrobacteraceae bacterium
TTGTCCACGATCATATTGATCGCGTAATCCCCCATTTCGAGCTTCGGCTGCCGAACCGTGGTGAGCGCGGGTTCGATCACCTCAGCCGCGGGAATATCGTCGTACCCGACCACCGCGAGATCCTCCGGAACCCTGACTCCCTCCCGCTTCGCCTCTTTCACGATGCCGATCGCCACCATATCTCCGGCCGGCACGAAGACCGCGGTTATCTTGGGTTCCATCTGTCTGATCCTGCTGAACACCTCGATCCCTTCATCCATCCCGTCATCGTCCACCTCGAACACGAGGGCATCGGAAACCTGCATCTCATGGTGCCTTAGCGCCCTGAGGTATCCTTCCCTCCGTTCCACCGTGGGTACCCCGATTTTCCTGCTCACGACGCACGCGATCGTGCGGTGTCCCTTGTTGATGAGATATTCGGTAGCGTCGAACGCTCCCTGCTCATTATTGACATACACCGAATCGAGATGTTCGCACCTGCGAGCCACGACAATGCTCGGTACGCTTTCTTCGGCAAAAACGTTGAGCTCCTCCTCGGTCACCGTGGAGCTGATCAGAATCACTCCGTCGATTCTCCGTTCACGCGCAAGGCGTTGAAACAGCTGGGATTCCCGTTCACGCTGGCCAACCGTGTCGAACAACTGGACGGTATATTCGATATCACGGTTGGTGCTTTTGATTCCCTGCAATACCCTTACCACAAACGAGGAGGCCAGATTCGGAACGATCACTCCTATGGAATTGGATTTCTTTGTGGCCAGGCCGCGCGCGATCACGTTGGGGTAATAATTGAGTTCCTTGGCGATTTTAAGTACTTTTTTCCGTGTAGTCTCGGAAATGTTCGGCTTGTTGTTGATGACCATCGAGACGGTTGCAGAAGTGACCCCCGCACGGATTGCAATGTCTTTCAAAGTTACCGTCATAGGCACCGCCCTTCAAAACAGACGTCAGATTAGAAAAAATAATCAAAGTTCATTCTGAATGCTTTTTGTTCCGGAATCAGATCGGGATAAGCCCTGATTTTTTTATGATAATCATGAAGATGGGCATCCACGACAGCGTCCAATATTCCAAAAACATAGAAAAACAACGAATACCACAGGTAACTGTTCCTGTTTCTGAAAGCGGTCCGCTGGTATGAAAGCCACTGGTCATTGTACTCCCTTGCGACAAATGCGGTATCGAGGGAATCCCTGATGGACAGAGCTCTTGAAAAATTGCTCTCGGCTTTTCTCATGAGCCGGTGTTCATTATAGGCCTTTATGCCGAGCGAACCCTGGATCATGATGACCAGTCCTGCCTTTGATACGGATCCGTTATATAGCTGCCCGAGTCCGAGCCCCGGTATCGCGGATAGCCATGCCGCTTTCAGGGGGCTTTTTCTGGTATCCGATTCGAAGTGTCGCGAACTGCCGACTGCATCGAGAATGTTGTAAACGTACCCTCCGATCATCCATGAGAGCGCATTGTACATACTGTAACGGGCCCCAAGTGCGGAGAAACGGTCCAGGGACGCCTTTTCCATGGACAGCATGTGCTCCTGCCAATCGCTCGCCTGCCAGGCGGAGAACAGCGATTCATCGGCGGCCTCAAGGCGCTGCAGCGATGTTCTGTACCAGAAGGAGGCGATCGATGCGGAGATGACCTCGAGCCCGACAAAGAGCCCGGCCTTTACATAATGCCCTGTCACCACCTGACCGCTGCCGGGAATCGCCGTGGACAGCATACCTGTCATCACAGGGTTCCAGACCTTGCGCTTTTCACGTATTACATCGGATTTCGCGGTATCGAGACCCACGTTTTCGGTCCGGGCGTAGACACTTCTGCAGACCCAGAAAAACAAGAACATACAAACAGCTCTACGCCACATAAATTTAACCCTTTAAATAAAATAATATATGTAAGCACGGAGTGCCGAAAAAAGTTCCAGGAACTGACTAAACGTTAAGATTTGATTCAAGCTCGGCAGGGCAGCGCGGTGAACGGGGGACAAGATTGAGTAATTTATTCAAAGAGGGTGCAAAGGTAATAACGATATATCCGATATCCTTCCAGAATCCCCAAGTCTTTACATAGTTTCGGTTTATCCGGACTTTGCAAGGCCAGATTACCCGGTCATTATAAGCGACGGGATCCACAGCTTTTTCAAGAAGCAGTTCCTCGTAACGGAAAAAAATGGATGCCGGCCCTGTAATTCCCGGCCGGACCGTCAACACCGTCCTGTTTTCTCCGGTCAATGTGTCGGCATAGCCCTCGACATCAGGCCTCGGTCCGACCAGCGACATCTTTCCAGTCAAAACATTCCAGATCTGGGGAAATTCGTCCAGTTTGTATTTTCGCAGGAAGAACCCAACCCGGGTTACTCGATTATCGCTGATCGTGGTGATTGTGCCGGAACCGTCTGCTCCGGGTATCATTGTCCTGAACTTTATGCATTGGAACCGGCATCCGGACAGACCTACACGTTTTTGACGATAAAAAACCGGTCCTCTGGAAGATACTCTGATCACCACTATGATCGCTAGAGCCAATGGCAATAGCAGAATTATTCCGAGCAGCGAAACGCAGATGTCAAAAGTTCGTTTGATAAACCGCTGAGAAGGTGACATCGGTATGAAAATAATAATGGTCTATTTGTTAACAGAATATACGTTTCATCATTTCTTCAAATGATGGTCCGGTCATTTCAGGAACCATTTCCCTGACGTCATCATAAATAGCCCGCATGTTTCCGAGGTCGATATTGCTTTTCAATCGATGGATGAACTTGTCGATGGCATCGGGATCCTGTCGCACACGTCTTTGGACCCTTATCTTCTCGAAGCTGGTCGGAATGACATTCTCCTCCTCACACAACAACACTTCTTCGATCTTTTCTCCGTGGCGCATACCTGTGAAAACGATCTCGATATCTTCACCCACCTTTAGCCCCGAGAGTTCTATCAGGTTCCTGGCGAGATCCACGATCTTTATTGGTTCTCCCATTTCGAGCATGAATATCGCCCTCGACTCGTTGAGTGTGGACGCCTGCAGCACGAGCTGCACAGCTTCGGGAATGGACATGAAAAATCGCCGTGCCTCCGGATCGGTCACGGTCACCGGGCCGCCTTCCTTGATCTGACGCTGAAAAAGCGGAATGACACTACCGGATGACCCGAGCACGTTCCCGAACCGCACGACGTTGAAAAGGGTTCCCGAAGGGTACCGTTCCAGGACCACCCGCTCGGCGAGCCGTTTGGTAATTCCCATGATACCCCGTGGCTTTACAGCCTTGTCCGTCGAGATCATGACGAACTGCCGGACTCCGTTCCGCTCCGCGAGAGATGCAAGCATCGCGGTACCGAGCACGTTGTTCTTGAATGCGGCGAGCGGGTTCCACTCCATGAGATGCACGTGTTTGTACGCCGCGGCATGGTAGATGTAATCAGGAGAAAACTGGCGGAAAAGAAGATCCATGAAACCGGTATCCAACATGTTTCCGATCACCGTATGGATGGCGATATCGGAGTGTTTCTTCTTGAGTTCCTGGTCGACATGATACCCGCACTGTTCACTGGCATCGAGCAGAATAATTCTTGCCGGACGATACGCGGCTACCTGGAAACAGAGCTCGGATCCGATCGACCCTCCAGCGCCGGTGATCAGTACCGTCTTGGCTGCAAGTTGTTTTACGATATGACTATCGTCAAGCTTGATATTTGGCCTTGACAGTAAATCGTCAATAGATACTTCACGTATTTGATTAACCCGAAGTCTCCCGCTCATGATGTCAAGTATAGGAGGAACGATCTTGTACTTGAGATCCCAGTCCTGAACTCTTGAATTCTCGATGATCTCCTTGACTAGCTTATTTGTAGCTTCGGGAATCGCGATAAATATTTCATGAACACGATGTTTTTTGATAATCGACCTTATCACTGATAGATCACCGAAGACCTTGAGTCCCTGTAATCGTTTACCCTGAATGGCCGAATCACGGTCTATAAAGCCTATGGGGATATACTCTTTCCGTTTAGCTGCTTTAAGTGTTTTGACAATGTCGTTGCCCACTGTCCCCGCTCCGACGATCAGGACATTTTTTGCAGTATCGCTTGCTGGTGCGAACGATTCCCTAAAAACCCGGATTGCAAAACGGGTTCCCCCATTGAAAATGATGAAAAAAGCAAAATTCATGATGTAAATTGATCTTGGATAACCTACGTATTTTCCGCTAATGTTGATGAAAAACATGAAAATCAATGACGCCATTGCCGATACCTTGACAATATCCTTCAAATCATCGACACTTACATATCGCCATACTCCCTGATACAGGTTGAAAATACCCGATACGAACAAAAATATGGCTGTATCGACCGGTAATGACGTGTAGAACAGATTTGGATAATTACCGCGGCCAAGGGTAAAATCGAACCGGAGGAGAAATGATAAAAACAGTGCACCGGATGCAAACAAAGCATGCATCACAATAATAATTTCCAGACGATGACGGACAATAAATGAAAGAGGTATCCCAGAAACAAGTTTTTTCATGAAATTATTTGATTCCCCCTCTGAATGCAGAAGCTCTGTAATGTCCCTATTATCCGATTGAACTTATTTTATATATATAAACTGATTTTATTTCAACAAAAAATCAGTAATAATTGATACCACTCGCTCCAGATCTGCTTCGGTCATTGCCGTTCCCGATGGGAGGCACAGCCCTTTAAAAAACAACTTTTCTGAAGTGTAATTGACATATGCCGGTGAAGAAGCAAATGCCGGTTGGAGATGCATCGGTTTCCATAGCGGGCGGCTTTCAATGTTCTCATTTTCAAGAGCCAGTCGCAGTTCTTCTGGTTTTAATACGAATTTATCCGGATCGATCACGATACAGGTCAGCCAACAGTTTCCTCTCCCGTAACTATCCCTTGGGATCAAGGATACACCATCGATCCCTGAAAAGCGAGTATTGTAAAAATCATAAATTTTTCTTTTCTTTTTAACCCGTTTTCCGATTGAAGCAAGCTGGCCCTTTCCTATAGCGGCGAGAATATTGCTCATCCGGTAATTATATCCGATCTCTGTATGATGATAATACGGGAAAGGATCCCGTGCCTGTGTTGATAGATATCGTGCTCTTTCTACCATTTTGGAATCCTTTCCGACCAGCATCCCTCCCCCTGAAGTGGTAATGATCTTATTTCCATTAAATGAGAACACCCCGATCATACCGATTGTGCCTGTATGCATGTCACCGTGATAACCACCCATCGATTCAGCCGCATCTTCTATCAGACACACCCCGAATTCATCACAAACCGAACAGATTTCTTTAAGATTAGCGCTCTGTCCATACAAATGTACTGCAATAACTGCCCCTGGCCTCCTTCCATTTCTGCAACGCTCTTTTAACGCCGATCTGAGTAATTCAGGATCCATATTCCAGGAATTCATTTCACTGTCGATGAATACCGGTATCGCATGCAAATACATAATTGGAAAAGCGCTACCCGCGAACGTAAAAGTAGAACAATAGACATCATCCCCAGAGCGAACACCGCATACTTGTAATGCCAAATGCAGAGCTGCTGTCCCTGATGACAAGGCAACAGCATTTAATGCTCCTGTATAACGACATACATCTTTTTCTAATTCGTTAATATCGGGACCAACCGGTGCGATCCAGTTTGAAGCAAAAGCTTTTTTCACCGATTCAAGTTCTGGTCCTTCCATATGCGGAGGAGATAAATAGATCCTGTGTGCGCTTTTCATTGTATTGTTCTTACATATTCATTCATGACTTTTTGGTGATGAATAAACGTACGATTAAGGGTAAATGAACATGACCGGTAGAAGGCGTTTGACGATTTGTCTCCAGAAAATGTCGCGACTTTATAGCGGACTATTTTTCTTTTGATAAAATATTTTTCCAGTTCTTTCACCAATAGTTTGCCGGTACCCATACCTCGACCTGCCGGATCAACCGCTATCGAAAGAAGCTCCGCTTCAATAATATGATGCTCTTCTTTTGTTCTTTTTCTAAATCCATAAAACGTTGTTTCAACAAAGTATCTTATCACGGCGCCGCGCATAAACAAGACCCTAAGTAAAGGAATTATTCGATGCCAGCAGCGTACAATTACTCTGATATATAGTTTCCGTGTCGTCTCTGTTCCCGCAATAAATCCTACAATTCCTCCATTTGACTCCGCAATTAACAAAATGGATCCCGTATGGTCGATAATCGCCTCGTATATTGGTTGAAGGAATGCCTTCCCGAGCGATGAAAGAAAACCGGTCTCAATCGATGCAATATGCAGTGATGCTACAAACCCGGCGTCATCGATTGTGGCTTTTCTGATATTCAAATTATTCTCCCTATCGCTTCGAGATATCTGGATGCTAGTGTTTCACGATTAAAATGCTGCAGTGCATATCTGTATCCGTTCTCTCCATGCATTTTAACTAGATGTGGATTAGATTGATACGTCCTTACGGCATTTGCAATTTCAAAAGCATTCTCAGGTTCGGCATACAATCCACATTTAGCTGTCTTCACCAATTCTCTCGACAGGCCATCTATAGCCATAATAACAGGTTTGCGGCATGCCATATAATCAAATGTTTTATTTGAGTAAATTGTTTTAAACGTATCAGCACGCTTTAGAACCGATATACCGATATCCGAGGCGTATATGTATTCGAATACTTTATTCTTCGGTACAGTTTCCAGAAATCGTACCGAAGCGACTTGGCGGCGTTTTGCTTCATCGATAAGTTTTCTTTTTTCCATACCGTCACCCACAAGCAAAAATAAAACATCTTGCGCATCCATTATTTCGGCTGCATCTATCAACTGTTTCAGATTGTTTGCCACTCCGTGCGCTCCCACGTATATTACCACAAACTTTCCATTGAGCCCAAGCTCTTCCCGTAGTTTAATACGATTACAATTCTCAACAATATTTTTACTCAAATCAAAATCTGCTGCATTAGGTATCACGATTATCTTCTCGGATTGCACTTTTTTTTTCTCGATCAATATTTTTTTGAATGCCGGAGTAAGCGCATTTATCAATTTGGCATATTTATAGATCAATAATTCAATTATAAATGAAATACCAATCAAAATTGAATTTTTCAACACTCCTGTATCGATCGCCGATTCAGGCCAAAGATCGCGTATTTCGAAAATAAGAGGGGCTTTTTTTATCACAGAAGCAAAAATACCTGTAATTGCAACAAAGAGTGGCGGAGATGTCACCAAAATGACATCGAATCTCCCTTTTATAACTGTTGTGCATATAATGCTTGATAATACAAATGATATATATGCCCATAATCTACCTGAAAAACTTTTATTATACGCTTTGGATACATGGCAGCGATACAGCAAAATTCCTTTTGAATAATTTTCCACACTAATAAACTTTCCTTTACACTGTTCATATTTTTTCCCTGTGGCATAATGAACCATACCCGATAATACTGTGATTTTGTGGCCCGCCTGTTCCCAAATCCGTGTCATTTCATTAAATCGTGAGCCGCCGCCATCATTTTTTTCCAAAAAATATTGGTGTATGAGCAATATTTTCATTTCATGTATGACCTTATCTCTTTTTGAATAGCCGAATGATAAACATAAGTAGTGATAATCGGATCCTTGAAATGAAAGACGATCTGTCTAGATGTGACTTTTTGACTATAGCATTCAGAATACCATGAATTTCTCTCTTCTGCATTAAGCTCGGTTCCATGTGCTAACGCCTTAATTGAAAAACCATTTTCGAGGAAATCATCGCTTATATTCCAAAGTTGGGAAAAATTATGCCCATTCGCGCCGGAAATTCTGTCCTGAATAATCCAAAAAGGAACTTTTTTATGTATTCTTATTATTCTCGTATGAAAAACCTTTTCATTAAGATGCCGAAATGCTCTTATACATCCCTCGAATCTATAGAATTTAGTATTTTCGTCAATAACAGCTGCAGAGACTGCTTCGGACCATTTGTACCAAATGAAGCGATCTCCTTTTTCCATCTGGTCTTTTCCATCAATCATTATTGTATTGTGTCCGGCTGTTCCACAGAAAAATCTCAATTGATCAGGATCAGCATTATATTTAAACGTTCCGGCATCTCGTATTATATTCTTATGGTCATACCATATATCCACATGCAGGTTGTCTGCATGAAATGGCCGGTTCCTGAATCTGGTACATCGGATAAACGTCTTACTATTGCCTGTCCTAAATGCATAATAACCACCTATATCAAAAGAACGACATCCATTTAAATCATTGTGAGCATCCGATCCGCAGGTATTATCATGACGATTAATAAACCAACAGGAGTCCTCGGTCATTTCCTTGTCATAGTATAAATAATTGCCCGTAAGTATCTTTTGCAATGCATTGATCTGGGGTCTAAAATCACGCAAATCACAATTATTGAATGGAAAAAATAATGCGCTGTCGTTCGCACCCCAGTTTGGTACATAGCCGTTTTCAGGATCAATGAACCAGTCAATAAAGTTTATTGCTTTCTTAAGCCTTTCGATAAGTTCCGAAGGAAAGGATAATCCATTTACTCGTGCAAGCGCGAAAGCCCATGAATACAACTGGATCACCACTCGCTGGTAATTAAAAGAGTGTTGAATATACGATCCATCCGCATATATCTGATATAGACCTTCCTGTATAATGAGTTCCATACCAGTTTTCAGCCATTTCTTCGATTCTGGAAACCATGGGAATAGAAGTCCAACAGTAAATAAGCAGAGTGCTTCTGTTATTGCATGGTTGTTCCGGACAGCTATTGCTGAATAAAGCCTATTCTTAAACACGTGCTTTGTTTGCCAATATATAGAATTTATAATATCACAAAATATATCTTCCGTTAATGTTTTTTTACGACGATAAAAATAAAGTGCATATATCCAATTCAACGTACGGATAGAGATCTCTTGACTGCAGGTAAAATGCGGACCGCAGTTATAAATATTATTATTTATCCAAGATAGGATCTGTCCCCAAACAAAATCAGAATTATCGTCCAAATTTGCCAAGTCGTGACGCATTATCATATACAAAAAAGAAAATCGAGCTTTCTCCCAAACATATTTGATATCACCCTGGTTTTTTCCGAATTCATTCACTTTAGACCAGTGATTTTTCTTTTTAAACATATAACCATTTTCAGGATTGATCATCCAGTTATATTCAGTACCTAATTCAATCCAAACACCGGAAAAAAAAGGAAAACATCCTCTTTTCATCAATGAAAGGGCTACTCTCAATTTTTCCTTGGTTTTTTCGTTATAAGAAATTTTTTCCATATCATCAAAAAAAAACGGCTTTGCTTCTATCCGCCATTTCGATAACGAAATAATTTTTTTTTGGGGAACCCGAACCGGATAAGTCAATAGAAACAATCCGCTTTTCTTACATACTTCATAAAAAGCCCTGTATGCAAGGTACCGAAAGCCCATTTGACGATATATGGACATTACACGAATCATTCTCTTTTCTTTTCCTTAATAAATAAAGGTAAGAGGAATCCATGAATTTTTTTCAAGAGATTCAATTGCAGCAATCGATGCTTCTGTAACATTAATGTGTTCTCTAATCGAACTCTTGAGCACAGCCTTTCCCTGGATGAATCCGTAATAGGTCTGGAACTGACGTACATGTCCTCTGTCAGGCTTGACAAGGCTCTCATTCTTGCCCTTTAAATCATAGAATTTGACTTTTCGTAGGTTACTTATTTCAATAATACCATTATTTGAAAAGATAGTTACTCTTTCTTTAGGATAACGTTTAC
>CAZGVZ010000120.1:0-9718 GCA_964529145.1 uncultured Fibrobacteraceae bacterium
TGAAATCCGCCCTCACCGGGATTCGATCCGGGGCGACCGTGCGTGTATTTCGAAACCTGGGCAGGTTTGAAAACCCGCCTTGGCGAAAAACGTGAACGGAATCGTCCCGGGGAAGACGCGGCCGCTTGAGGGGGCCCTGACTCCGGGTTTTTCACCATACCCTGATGCGCAGAGCGAGAGAATCGCTTCGCGCCTGCCTTATGAGATTCTGAAGAGTCGTCAATTTCTTCCGGATCGCGGCCGCGTCTTTTTTCGGCAAAAAAACGCCCGACCTTCCCGCATTTAAGAGAATCGTATCCGCCGCCGCTTCCGAGGCTTCAAGTTTGTCAATGGCAATGAACAGCCCGGAAATCAGCTTTTCCATCGCGAGGAAGGAAGAGTCGATCGAGTCCGAACCGTTCCGGATGAACCCGATGGATTTATCGAGCAACAGTGCGGCATGATCGATGGTCAGGGGGAGAGAGGAGTCGATCTGGACGACCGATGTCGACAACCGCCGGACGACGCTGTCGAGTGTCGTCGCAAACGCCTGGATACGTTTGACAAGAGATTCATTTCCCTCTTCACCGCGTGCCAGCCGTTCCGAAAGAAGCGTGATGCGGCCGAGGGCCGACCGCAGCTTTTCGAAATGACGCAGCGCGTCATCGGGACTGACGCCGACCGTTCCCCGCAGGACCGCATCCGGCGCAACGTAGGGCTCCCACGGGCTTCCGGGATGAATGGTGAGGTACCGGTCTCCCATTACCCCCTTGGCCATAACAATGATGGAGTAATCCTGATAAAGCCGTATGGGTTCCCTGGATGCGATCCTTACGAAAGCGGTATCGTTTCTGACCGAAACATCGCGTACCGTGCCGATCTCCACACCCTGCATACGGACCGGTTCCTGCCTGGTGAGAAAAGCGAGAGACGGGACGTTTTCGAAGGTGATGGTCCTGAAAATCAGCGGAGGAGACGATCGCCATGCAAGATAGCAGAGTGGGAGCAGGAGAAAAACGGTCACGAATCCGATGACGGTATATCCCAGGGTCCGATCGCTCATATAATAAAGATAGGTAATAAGGCACTTTCCGTGCAAGCGCGAACGAGCGAAATCACCGCTTCTACCTACCTGAAAACGGGTGAACTCCGCACTGTTTTCTTCAGGGGAGGACCGTGCGAAGGGGTACCGGGGCACAACTTCAAGTCCAGAGAGGCGTGTTCCGCGCCGTAGCTGAATGCTCCAGGCATAGCATAATGCCGGTGTTCTCCGGAACCGGAAATACGGATTCAGCCGACACCACAGACCGGTGGCCCGGTTGCCTCCGGAGGCTGTATTCTTCCATAATATATGATTCTTATTGAATTGGACAATCCTCCTGAACCATTTTTACCTTGTTCGGATGGTTCAAGAACGGTAAGATGCACGTCGGTAGTTGATTCCTGAAACACGAGACATGTGATACCGCTCGGCTTTGCCCCGGGCGGTTCGTTGTATAGCATTGAGTGGAACGAGGTTAAGGCGTTTATTGGATACTGCGATACTTCGGGCAGCTACGTATCCGTGACGACCAGGCTGTGTACAGATTTTCCAATTTTTGTCTTTAAAAGGAGGATTAAATATGGGTGACAAAGGTAAGAAAGACAAAGGCCAGCGTGAGTCCCAGAAGAAACCCAAACTCAATCTCAAGGAAAAAAGGAAATTAAAGAAGGAAAAAAGTCAGTCACAATAACTCCCTTGAAAGGAGTATACCTTTCAACAGGCGTGGACCGCCTTCATAAAGGCGGGAAAAAGACAGTTCCCGTTATTCCTTCGGGTTTTTCGGTTTTCGGCGAAGGGGTTTTTTCCGGGCTCATCCCCGAACTGCAATGTGCCCTGAAGGAGATCGGATACAGCATACCGACTCCGATTCAGGAGAGATCGATACCGCCGCTGCTCATGGGTCGTGATCTGCTCGGGTCTGCCCAGACGGGTACGGGAAAAACTGCAGCATTCGTGCTTCCCATTCTTCAGCGTTGCTCCCTAAGAGGCAAACGGCCTCTTCCGGGAAGACCGGAAGCGCTGATCGTGGCGCCGACAAGGGAGCTTGCAGCGCAGATAGACGAATGCATTGGGACATTCGGCAAGTATCTTCCCATCGCGCGGAGCGTGACCTTTGGCGGAGTCAGGGTGGGTGAGCAGATACATGATCTGAACAGGGGTGTGCATATTCTGACCGCCACGCCCGGACGCCTCCTGGACCTCGAAGGCCGTAAACACGTGCGGCTGGATGCTGTGGAAACACTGGTTCTCGACGAGGCGGACCGGATGCTCGATATGGGATTTCTACCCGATATCAGGAGGATTCTTGACCTCCTGCCACGAAAACGCCAGGCTATCTTTCTTTCCGCCACACTTCCCCCCGACGTGACCGAGCTTTCACGATCGATTCTCAGGGATCCCGTGATGGTCGCGATACAACCCGATCTGCCCGTGCTCGGGACAATACGCCAGACCGTACGCTTTGTCGACCGTAAAGACAAACCGCGTCTTCTCATCGGTATGCTCACCGAGGGCAATCCCGACAGAGTGCTCGTGTTCACGAAAATGAAGCACGGCGCCGACCGGCTCGCGCGGAAACTCGTCGACGCTGGATTGCAGGCTGCCGCGCTGCATGGAGACAAAACCCAGAATGCGCGGACAAGGACACTCGACGATTTCAAACTGGGTATAACCAGGGTTCTCGTAGCCACCGATATCGCGGCGCGGGGCATCGACATCGATACGATACGCCGCGTAATCAACTACGATCTTCCGGTAGATCCGCGCACGTATGTCCACAGAATCGGCCGTACCGCCCGTGCCGGAGCTTCGGGTGACTCGGTCTCCTTCTGCAGCGCGGAGGAGCGGAATCTGCTCGGGGAAATCGAGAAGTTCATACGGGTAAGGCTAACCGTCGACAGCCTTCATCCTTATCATAATCATAACGAAATTGCCCTTTGCGCCGACATGCTCGCCCCACCGCAGCACCGGGTGCAGCGGGCTATCGATGTGCGGAGGTCTCGTGACGAGCGAAGGCTCGCGCGGACGATTCCTTATTCGAACGGAAAAAAGCGGGAAAAACGTTCATCGGCATGAATATTCCCGTCAACCGGAATGAGCCCTTTTCGTATCCGGTCACAGGTGAAAAGAATCAACTACCACGGTTAATAGCCGTGGTCTGGCTTGAGCGGGCCAAGCGGTATGACGTAAACTGTGCGAAGCACTGGACTCCTTGCGCTTCAAGAATGACAATGACACCGCCCGCGAAAAGACAGCCGGGCGTCCTGCGCCCGAGGTTGCTGTCCTGCCCCACGGCCGAAAGCGGTTAAAAGAAACAGTGCCGAAGGCACTGGATTCCTTACGCTTAAGGAACGGAGTGACAACGCCGTGGTCCCCTTGCTGAAAAATCCCATAGGGATCCACATTGCCCTTTCTTACCGAGGCGGACGAATCCTCTGCCGCATCGATGAGAGGGCTCCTCCGCAGTATCTGCCTTCCCGACGGCAAGCACCGTTCCGGTCACCGCATCCGCTCACGCCGTTTCCGCGATCTCCATGAGCAACCTCTCCGTCACCGGCCATCCCAGGCAGGGATCTGTGATCGACTTTCCGTAGACGCTCTCCTTCAAACTCTGGCTGCCCTCCTCGATATAGCTTTCGATGAGTAGCCCCCGCACGCGTTCCCGGATGGTTTCGGAAAGTTTACGGTTCGCCAATATCTCGCGGGCGATTCTCGGCTGTTCGGAAAAGCGGCGACCTGAATTCGAATGGTTGGTGTCTATGACGATCGTACGATTGCTGAGTTCCATAGAGTCGTAACTCCGGATCGCTTCCCACAAATCCTCAAAATGGTAATTGGGTATCGAATTACCGAACTTGTCGACACTGCCGCGCAGTACGGCATGTGCCAACGGATTGCCTTCGGTCTCCACTTCCCATCCGTTGTAGGAGAAAATGTGTGACTGCTGGGCTGCATTGATGGAATTGAGCATCACCTGAATGTCGCCGCACATGGGATTCTTGAATCCTGCCGGCATACCGATGCCGCTGGCGGTCAGACGGTGCTGCTGGTTTTCCGTAGAGCGGGCTCCGATCGCCACGTAACTCAACAGGTCGTCAAGATAAGGGTGATTTCCGGGGTAGAGCATCTCGTCGGCTCCCGAAAGACCGGTTTCGGAGATAACCCTGAGATGGAGTCGCCGTATCGCCCTTATTCCCTGGGACATATCCGGTTTCTTGGAAGGATCGGGCTGATGCAGCATTCCTTTGTACCCCATGCCGGTGGTGCGGGGTTTGTTGGTATAGATACGGGGGATGATGACCAACTTGTCACGGGTTTTTTCCTGAATCCGTGCGAGTCGTCCGATGTAATCGCACACAGCATCCTCATGATCCGCCGAGCACGGACCTATGATTACCACGAAAAGGGAATAAGAACCTGTGAAACAGGACCTGATCAGTGCGTCGCGCTCTCTTTTCGCGACTGCGAGACGCTCCGGAAGGGGCATCTCCGCCAAGAGTTCCGAAGGGGTAAGCAGGGGACGAAGCGGTTTGAAAGACATATGACTCCTTTTAGCATGATGTTTCAGGCTGTCGTGAGATAGTGCGCGGCACTGTACTCCTTACGTTCAAGAGCGGAGCGACACTTGCCGTGGTCCCTTCGTGCAAATCCGGAAGGGATTCCACATGATTCTTGCCGATGCAGGTAGTCGACTGTTCCGCTCAAAGATATTCCAGGAGCAGCATGCCGGCATCGTCGAGGTCGCTGCCGAAAGTGATGATTCCTTCCTCATGTCCTCCCATGACAAGAATTCTTCGCACGCCGAGGTCGGTTTCCGCAAACAGACGGCGGATTTCGAGTGCCATGCCTGGAGTCCCGTACTCGACCGACGGCAGTGACGTGGGTACGGAACCGTGCAGACGTCTCCAGAGTACGCCGCAGTGGACGTGAATGACCGCGTTCACTCCCGCCGCAGATTCGTAGACAGCAGCGTGAGTCAGAGATTCGGAGGAGGCCTGAACAGGACCTTCACAGGTGACGGTGTTGTCCTCGAAACTGTACTTCGTTACGCGGGTAAAGTGCGCTCCCGTCAGGTTTTCCAGATGACCGGTGGCCGATCCGGTGATCAGGAAACCGATGGGCCCCTGTCGCACGCTGACGTTTCCATACCCGATACCGTTGGGATACACTCCGATCAGTTTCAGTTCATGAAGTTTTTTTCTCCACCTGTTCAGCGATGCGATAGCAGGATCTTCAACAGGACCCGTTTGTATCCGGGTCGACCGAAATTTCACATACCCTTTTTCGCCGGTCATAAAAAGCCGTTCTGTTCGACGCGGTCCAAGACGGACAGCCGGGGCGGACGCAGGCCGTCCTCAGGTCCAGATAAAACTACTCCATGGTTGGATATCATTTCATTACCCGTGATTGATTCAGTAGTGCCTCAGTTTGAAAAGTACCTTAATCCCGCTATTCTTAACTGTTTCGATGAAGGTATCTATGGGACTGACGGGAGTGTGCGTCGCCCCTTCTCAGGGCCGAAAAATATGACATTGCATATTTTACCCGGGCTGGCGCCTTCAGCCCGGGCTATTATACCTTGCGCTTTCAGCGCATCAAAGACCCTTTCAAACTGCGGCATTACCACCGATTCAAACCACTTGCCATTATATATTGTTTATGGTATTTTAACGAATCTCGACAGAATGCTTCCTCACTGAAACCAGATCGGTCTGTCGGCCCGGAATTCTATCGGAGTGTAGCGCAGCCTGGTAGCGCACTTGGTTCGGGACCAAGGAGTCGGAGGTTCAAATCCTCTCACTCCGATTTTTATGTTTCATGCCCTGTTTGCATGTCAGTATGGCGCCGTTCCTGCTCGAGCACACCAAAACCACGAGAATTGATCGGTTTTTTTAACCGGTGAATTGGAATGGGTTCCCGGATTGACCCAGAGCCTTCACCGGTTCCGCCGATGAGTGACACCCATACGGATATGACGTGATGATGACCAAATCCCCGGGAAAATTCGAGGCTCCCTCGTTGAACCTCATCGATCTGACTTTCCGGCAGGTCGAGGAAATCATGATACGGCGTCCCTCACTCATTTTTCCCGTAGGGAGCATCGAACCGGCAGGGGACAGGATCGCACTCGGCGCGATCAATACGTGCTGCGATCTGATCGCCCGCGCACTGAGTGAACGGTTACAGGTATTTGTAGCGCCGCTGCTCGCCTACGGAGACAGTTATCCGTTCAAATCTTTCGGCGGCAGCGCGGGAATCCGTAGAAAAACCTGCTCGAATGTTGTTGTAGAATGCTGTAATTGCTGGATTTCCCAGGGATTCAAAAGTATCATGATACTTACACTTTCAATGGACGGGCGAAAGTGGACCGGAACTGCGGCTAAACGGCTGGGCACGGGCGGAAGTCGTGGTGAAGTCCGTTTCTGCTCCCTGCAGGATGAAGAGAGTTTTCGTTCTTACTGCGGAAAACGTTCGGGAATAGACGAACAGGGGCGAAGCGAATGGGGGATCGGAGCTTTGATCTCCTATCTGAAACCTGAGATGCTCGGCTCCCTGGAAGGTGGAGAAAGAAGTATTCCGGAACGTCCGGTATTCACCAGATGGCACCGGCGCGGGCGGGATCCTCAGAAATTGCGGAAAATGACCGCTTCGGCCACTCTATCTCCGAGCCCGGTGACCGGCGGATTCGAATCGGGAAGGGAACTTTTCATGCACGTGCTCGATTTTCTTGATCGGGAATATTCATCCTTTCTGACCGGAAGTTGACAATGCTGCTGGATACCATAGTCGAAACAGTACTGGATAACGGGTTGAAGGTAATCGCACTTCGCAAGCGGGGCGCTTCGATCATCACAACCCAGCTCTGGTACAGAACAGGCAGCATTTTTGAGTTCGACGGAATCCGGGGAATCTCGCATGTGGTGGAACACATGATGTTCCGCGGTTCCTCGAAGGTCGCAAGTGAGGAGCATGCGCGGAAAATCGACGGCGTGGGAGGACACTGCAATGCGTTTACCACCGAGGACGCAACAGTATATACCGACAGTGTTCCCGGCGAATTCTGTGAAATGGTGTTCGAACTCGAAGCGGACCGCATGGATAGACTGACACTTGATCATTCCCTCTTCGAGACGGAACGGAAAGTCATTATTGAGGAATATCACCGGAATATGAACAATCCGGTCGGCAAGGCGTTCCTCGAGTTCCGTCAGGAATTTTTCCGGGATCATCCCTACTCGACAAGTCCCCTGGGTGCGATCTCGGATCTGGAGACGATGACAGTCCATCAGTGCAGGGAGTATTACGAACGGTGGTACCGCCCGGACAATGCGGTCCTGGTGGCGGTAGGCGACATCGATACCGGAAAGATATCGGCATGGGCAAGGAAATACTTCGGCAGGAAGAAGGCCCGGCAGTTCCCGGGAAAGGTTCTGCTTCCGGAGATAAAGGAGCATGTACGTGATCCTTCCACACACCGTATGAAGCGTGTCGTGGAATTCGACGTACCACTTCTTATCATCGGTTATCCCGCACCCGCGTCCCCGCATGAGGACGCGGTGGCACTGGAAATACTGCAGTTGGTGATCTCGGGAGGAGAGAGCAGCAGGCTGCACCGCGAAGTGGTGCGGCGCCAGTCTGCGGCGGTAATGGTCGGCGGGATGAATCATCTGCTCCAGCATGCGGGCATGTCCATGTTTTTTGCGGCATTTACTCCGGATATACCGGCCAAACGTGTCGAAAAGGCTCTCGGAGAACAGATAGAACTGGTTCGCACGAACGGCATCAGCGTTGATGAAATGGAGAAGGTCCGGAACACCACATTGACAAGTCGGACATTCGAACTCTATACCACGGAGAACATCGCGCACCGCATAGGTTTCAGCGAATGCGTGGAAGGCGACTACCGGCAATGGGTCAGAAGACTCGAATCGCTGAAGAAGCTCGATATCAATAAACTCGTCGAGGTCGCCGGGAGGTATTGGAGCGACACCCATCGTCACGTGCTGCACCTGCAGCCGAGGAAAACCAATCCGTTGCTCTACTGTGCAGGTTTTTTGCGAAGGCTGAGCGGAAAGACCAGGTAATGACCATGAAGGAGCGCTGTTTCGCGTTACCACGGATGTCGGAAATGGTCCTAGAGAACGGACTTCGCGTCATCGTGATCCCAGGACATGAACAGGAGGGTCTGGTAGTCGCGCTGCAGATGCCTTTCGGAAGGTTTTCCGATCCCCCGGGACAGGAGGGGTGCGCGGAGATGTGCGTTGGGCTCATGCAGAAAGGTACGGCCAAGAGCGGCTTCGAGGAGTTTTCTGATACTTTCGAGCATCACGGGGCCGCCGTATTCGCGGATGTCGGGGAAGAACAAACCATGCTTGGCGTCAAGATGCTCGCCCGTTTCAGAGACCGGCTCTTTCCGCTTTTCTGGGACATGGTAACCTCACCCTGTTTCGACAGCCGGGAATTTTCCCGCATTCAGCAGGAAATGATAACCGCTCTCCGGGCCGAAACGGTCGATCCTGGAGCGATCGCGAACCGGCATTTTTTTCATGAGCTTGCGGGCAGAGAACATCCCGCCGGAAGGTTCTACACTTTGCAATCCGTAAGACGTCTGAAACGCGATCATCTCACCGGTTTTTACCGAAGGCACATCATGCCCCAAAACGGGACCCTGGTGATCGCAGGCGACGTTCCGGACGAGTGGTTCGACCGCTGCTGCCGTACCGAGGTGGAAAAATGGCGATGCGGAGGTTCGCCCTCTTTTTGCGAGGCGGTTCCCGCGGTTCAGCACGGAAGAGTCGTCCGTTTCGTCGAGAAAAGCGATCTATCGCAGGTTTCATTGCTGGTAGGGCAGGCGGCGCCAGGCGAACTCGATCCGCACCGCACTGGACTCGCTCTAGCGAATTACGTTTTCGGGGCGGGGAATTTTTCGTCCAGACTGATGACACGGATTCGTTCGACCGGCGGGAACACCTATGCGATCAGTTCACATATCGCGGCGGAGCGCCGGTTCGGCGCATTGACCATCTCGACATCGACTCAGAACCGGCAGGTCGGGGAGGTCCTCGCCGCGGTTATCGACGAGTACAGGACCTTCTGCAACCTGGGAATCACACCGGAGGAGCTGGAGAGGGCGAAAAGATTCGCGATAGGCAATATGGCTTTTCAACTCGAAGGTATTACCAACATAGTGGAAAAGACGTTGTGGCTTCGTTTCTATCACCGCACCAACGAATACATCGAAACATTTGACGAAATGATCCGGGCCGTGTCTTTCGAGTCCGTCAATGAGACGGTCCGGAAATGTCTCGACCCCGAAAAACTGATCGTGGTGGCTGTTGGGAACGGATCCGAAGTGCTGCCGCAACTCTCCTCTTTCGGGAATCCCCGAAAGTACCACTACAAGGACCGGTTCGCCTGATTTTCGATAACCTGCCGCAGCAAGAATCATAGTGGAATCCCTCCGGGATTTACACGAGGAGACCACGGCCCCGGAAGAAGATCCCGGCCACTGCCGTGGCCGGGAGGATTGGAAGAGGGAAAACCATGAATATGGTAAAGGTGCAGGAGCACCTGATTTGAATCGGGTGGGGCGCCACCCGAACCCCGCCCAGGGGGGCCAGCAGCTGCCCCCCTGGACCCCGAGCCGCCGCTGCACGAATTTTATTTCGCTACGGTCGCGGGGAATTTTAAAACCTC
>CAZGVZ010000121.1:0-9711 GCA_964529145.1 uncultured Fibrobacteraceae bacterium
TTATGAGTCCTATGGTCTTGCGTTCGTAATATTCGTCCCATGATTCTTTTCTTTTTTTTCCGCCCGGGGAGTAGTACGGCATGATCGTATCCACGACATATCCGGGCTTTTCGTCTCCCGCCGGGAATATGGAGTATTCGAGGACAAGGTTGCCGCGGGAGACCTTCCTGAAGTAACCGGCGACCGCATCCAGTTGACGTGCAAAATACAGGGAATCGTGGGGGAGATCGTCGTAGACGTATGAGGTGTCGTTTTCGTAGTATTTCTTTTCTTCCTTGTCGCCTCCACCCCGTATATGAATCCCGAACAGGCCGTTTCCGGTGGTCTGGACCGATGTATCCATGGCGAACTCGATGCGGATCGCGACTATGTGAAGTGTGTCGGGCCTGCTTTTATGGAACTGGATCGACCACTGGTGATCGCGTGCGGTTTCCACCAGGTTTTTCCGCGAAGCGCCCTTGTAAAGATATGGATGTATGCCCCTGGGGCCGCCGATGACAGGCTCCTGGCGCCTGGATGCGGCTTCGGTATTCAGTGCCGCGCACACGCAGGCGACGATGCCGGCGATGCTTCGAAGTTTCACCATTTTTTTCATTAGTACCGTCCGGTATCCGTGGGTGGAGCCAAGCGTGACACGGGTGTTGTCCACCCGCTAGAACATGACGATGAACGATGCGCGCCACTGGCCGTCACGGGCTCCTGTCGCGCCGTCCTTTCCGTATTCGAACTGTTTGAGAACGCCTTTCATGAATCCTTCAGGCGAATATATGTACGACCAGTCGAAATTGAGTGTGCCGTAGCGTATGCCGAAACCGAACGTCCATTCGTAACGTACGCCGATATAGTCGAACAGGAATCCTGTCCGCAGGGCGAAAATCTGGGCGTACCACCACTCGAGACCCATGTTGTAATTGATTTCCTGGAGTTCGTAAACGAAATCCTCTTCCTCATCGTTGAGCAGGTCTGTCCAGAGCGCTTTGTAAAAAGGATCGGGCTCCCCGTCATAGTGATTCTTCACTACCTCTTTGTGCAAATCGCAAACGAGCCGGAGATCGTGAATGGGTGTCTCGATCGCCTTGTACATCAGACCCAGCCGGAGCGTGAACGGAATCGGGTCCCGCTGGTTGCGGTCGATGTAGAAGATATGGGGGCCCATGTTCTGGAACATGAATCCCACGTCCAGATTCTTGATGAAGAGATCCCGCTTCATCACCGAGGCGTCGATGGCGAACGTTTGGCCAACGCCCTCGCCGTTTTCGCCGAGTCCCGGGGCGAGCGCGCTCACGACATATTTGGCGCCGAGGCCGAGGGACAGGTTTTCATTTATTGGCAGTCCGTAAGAGAGCCCGAAAACCCCTTCCCATGACCGGACCTCCCGGTCCATGCGGCCGAGGGCGTCATAGATTTCATTACGGCCCATATTGATGTAATTAAGGGAAAAACCGAGTGTCCCCCAGTCCTGAGTGGGCCATACGAAGGCACCGTACAGGTGCCAGAGTTCGGTCAGTTTGAAGGTGGGGAGAAGCATCTCGAACGCGAAGGAGGCCTGCCTCTCGGCTATATCGTACTGATTGATGGCACGTTCAGTCGCGAGCCACACGTCTTTATCGTATACGATCAGAGTGGTGACCTTCTCGCCGGTCAGAGCGTTCTTAGAATGAAACACCTTCCATTCAGGTTGTTGCTCGGTGGTGTTGCCCCGTTGGTCGGTCACTGTCTTGCCCGAAGTGTAGCTGATGGCTCCTTTATCGGTTCCGATCCAGACGGTCCTTTCATTCTGTTCCGCAAAGGACGTCACGTTGCTGTTCGGGAATTTGTACCTTTTCCATGTGGGGCTCTGGAAAATGGTGATACCGTCCGGTCCCCCGATCCAGAGGCGATTGCCGGAATCCAGGAAAAGGGACCTGACTTCGCGCGAGAGCAACCCGTCCGAAGTATCGAAGACGGTGACGGAATCATGTTCGATCTTCACCAGACCGGCCCGGGTACCCGCGTACACGATGTCATTGGGTCCGAACGACACGGAAGTGATTTCAACCGAGGGGAGCGAGGTCGAGTCGCCCTTCACCTTCCACTCTCCATCGGTAAACAGAGCGACACCCCTATCGGTACCCACGACGATTTCACTGTATGGGCCCGCGTTGACCGCTGTGATCACGTTCGAGGGAAGCCCTTCGAGTGTGGTGTAGCGGGTCCACCGGTTATCGGAGTAACTCCACAGTCCCTTGGTCGTACCGACCCATAGTTTGTCGGAACGGTCCAGGGCAAGGGCCGTGACACTGTCGCGTACCGCGATGGAGAAAGGAATCCTGAGCTCGGTGAAATCCTCGAGATCCTTGTCGTCCTGTTCGAAAATCCGCACAAATTCTTCGGACATCTTCGATGCATTGGTCGAATCTATCGATGAGGCGATAAGTGCATAGATTTTCGTCGAAGAGCGTTCCTCTGCGGGAACTTCGACGATCCGGCGCGCCAGAACTTCCGCCGAGGAATCGGCGGAAAGCGAGTCGAGGCGTGAGAGTGCGCCCCGGAGCTTCATTTTTATCGCCGCGAACCGTTTCATCCCTATGCCGTTTTCGGAGCGAATGGTCCAAATCGCCTGATTGAGAAGATCCTTGTCCTCGATTTCGAAATACTTTTCGGCTATGGTTTCGAGACGGTCGTTCGACTCGATCAGATGGTAATCATAGTGCTGCCAGAGTTTACCGTTGTACCGGAGCAATCCTTTGGCCGTCCCGGCCCAGATGGCGCTCCTGGCGCCGAAATCCTTCTTTTTTTTCGCTGCGAGAGCGGTGAAGTGATGTCCTTTATCAACCAGGTGGAGCTTCCACGAATGACCGAGCGGAGACAAGCCGAGGCCGGCTGGGTTGTAATAGGTGGCGGTCGCGTCGTCGCTGACTCCGGTGAACGCTTCTCCGGTGCCTGTCGCCCGGGCGCCGGGAGGGAACGCGAGCGTGATGACCGCGGATTCGCCGACGCCCCCTTCGCCGCTTTCCGCAAGAAAAACCGTCATGGCGGCTGCAATTAAAAAGATCGGACGGGTCAGCTGTTTTGTCTTATTGTTCATAAGTCAATACCTCATTCCACATACGTTTTGGTGGTGATGTTCCATTCCGGAAGACGCGGCGGCGCCTGGTTCCTGAATAACGGCAGCAGGCCGAGTTCGGTGGTTTCGCGGAGGTTTTCCTTGCCGTGGTGCGGCATCAATTTACACGTACAACCAAGGTGCAGGGGAGGGATGATGGAAGGAAAACGGTAGATTTCTTCCCGGGTCACGAATTTTCCTTTCGAGAAATATCGTTTGCATACCGGGCATTCGGCCGGAACGAAATCGTAGTAGTAGAATTCGACGCCTTCAATATCACCCTTTTCTATTGTCCCGATATTCTCGTCGATCGATGTTTCCCAGAGCGTCACGAGCCGTTCCTTGTCCCCGGAAGAGAGAAGCTGGCCGTCTATATCTTCGTTTATACCTGAAATATATTTTTGAATATCTTCTTTCCGCGGTCTGTGCGCGGTGATATCCTCCCGCGGACTCTTTTTCACGATCGAATAGATGCCGCTTGCATGGATGATCTGAGGCGCAGCCTCTTCCTCATTGTTACGGCTTCGGTTCAGCCCGATTCGGATCGCGATCAGCATCAGGATGATTGCCAGGACAACACTGATCAAAGCGATTATCATATCTCCTCCAGGCGGGTGAGTGCCGTTACTCCATATTATTTACAATTTCGGAAGCGAAATGTGAACATGAAACGGTGGCGGCATTCTCCATCAGCCGGGCGAAATCGTAGGTCACCGTTTTCGCGGCGATGGTTTTCTCGACACCATGCAATATGAGGTCCGCCGCTTCGGTCCATTTCATATACCTGAACATCATTTCACCTGAGAGAATCACCGATGAGGGGTTCACTTTGTCCTGACCGGCATATTTCGGGGCGGTTCCATGTGTCGCCTCGAAAACGGCATGGCCTGTCAGGTAATTGATGTTCGCACCTGGAGCGATTCCTATGCCTCCGACCTGTGCCGCGAGCGCATCGGAAATGTAGTCCCCGTTGAGATTCATCGTCGCGATGACGTCGAATTCATCAGCACGAGTGAGCGCCTGCTGGAAAAAAATGTCCGCGATAGCGTCTTTGAGAAGGATCCTGCCAGGACCCGCATTTCCCCCGCAATCGTCCCAGGGCACGATTTTCCCCTTATACTCCTCTCGTGCGAGCTGGTAGCCCCAGGCTCTGAAGGCTCCTTCCGTGAACTTTTGTATGTTTCCCTTATGGACGAGAGTGACGCTTTTCCTTCCGTTGGCGATGGCGTATTCGAAAGCGGCTCTGATCAGCCGTTTTGATCCGTACTCCGAAACTGGCTTTATTCCGATTCCGCTGTCCGGCCTGAGTGTCCAGCCGAACTCCTTTTCGAGAAACACGCGCAGTTTTTCCGCTTTTTCACTGTTGGCCTCCACTTCCTTTCCCGAGTATACGTCCTCGGTATTCTCCCTGAAGATGACCATGTCGATTTTTTCGGGATTTTTAACAGGGGAGGGAACTCCGTTGAAATACCGAACCGGCCGAAGGCAAACATAAAGATCGAGCAGCTGTCTCAGCGCGACGTTCAGGGATCTAATTCCGCCTCCCACAGGAGTGGTCAGGGGACCCTTGATTCCGACGAGGTACTCCCTGAATGCCGCGATCGTTTCATCCGGGAGCCATGAATCGGTTTCATTGAAGGCCTTTTCTCCGGCAAGGACCTCTTTCCATGCAATCGAACGTCCGCCATGGTACGCCTTTTCCACCGCCCGGTCGAAAACATGGCGGGAAGCCTTCCAGATATCGGGTCCGGTTCCGTCTCCGATTATGAAAGGAATGACCGGATTGTCCGGAACCGAGAGGGTTCCGTTTTGCATGGTAACCTTATCCGACATGAAAAAAACTCCTTGGGAAGAAACGATCAGGCCTTTCCTGAGGATGATCAGGGCATGAATCGGATACGGAAGGATCGAAATTCAGCCCGGAGATGCACAGGAGTGTAAAAATATGTTGTAACAGTTTGCCGTTCAAGGGAATCTATTGACAGAATCATTCAAAACATTGTATCTTCCGGTAGTATGCGGGAGTAACTCAATGGTAGAGTGCAACCTTCCCAAGGTTGAGGTTGCGGGTTCGATCCCCGTCTCCCGCTTTTCTCTGCTTCCATATAAACCAATAACTTACAATGCCACCACAATTCCTTGGCGCTCTCCCCGTTTGACTGCAGTTTATTCGTTAAAATTCAGCAAAATGCGGGGAGTACGAACTGGTTGCGAACTGTTCGCGGACACCACACTTGTAAACGCATCGAAAGATACCGGGCTTGAAACAGGCGGAGCTTGCCGAAAAAAGTAGGAATCAAACAGAACATGATTTCCGACTATGAAAACGGACGACGGAAACTCACTCCTGAGATGATTACCCGAATTTCAAAAGTATTGGATATTTTACCGGACAGGCTGAAATAGATTCAATCAGGGGGGATAGGGCGACGGCCCGAAAACCTGCGCACTACAAAGACCGGATGCGTTGCGGATAAGGACAACAATCCACTTTTTTCAAGAAATATTTCAGCCAAGGTTTCCAATTCCTCCATTTCCCTGCGGGCAGTCCATGAACTGAGAACCAAAATCAACCTTACAACACCCGGGTCCGTTTCGAATGAGTACGTTGCTCCGGGTTCTCACTGCCGCCCGGTTTCTCCAGGCGCCACTTTCGTACCTTGTCCCTCATCATCGCCAGCAACCATATTTGAACGCTGTTTTCAGGAGGAACATGTTCGAATCGTGGTATCGGGAACACTATCATGAGATGAGCGGCGCGGGGCGCTGGTTCAGCGGCTGCGGGTTCAATCTGCTGCCACCGGAGTCATGGGAGACACGCCGGTATCGAATACTGATCGTACGGCTTTCCACTTCCCGTGATACCGCGGATTCGTTCACTCACCGGCTGCTCTATCAGATTGCCGCGGGTATCGGGGGAGTGTTCGCCGATTGCGCATGGCTCCCTCCTCCCGAAGATGGAGCGCTCTTCGAAAGCCACGGCGTTCCCTGGCTCACCGGTGCGGTCACTAAACGGCCCGCTTCCGATTTCGACTGCATCGCCTTCTCCAACTCGATTCTTCAGGAACTGATAAACCTGCCGGTCATGCTCGACAAGAGCGGCATCTCCGCTGACAAACGGAAGCGGCTCGAATGCGCCTGGGTCCCCCTGATAATTCTCGGCGGAGCGAACGCACCGTTTACCTCGTTTCTGCTAGGTGAGGATTCCCCGGTGGATCTGATCTTCGCCGGTGAAGATCCGGATTCGATAATCGACATATTTACACTCTGCAGGGATGCCAAAACGGCAGAAAAGCCGAAAACCGGGGTCATTGAAGCGCTGCGGGCGATTCCCGGCATCATAGAACCCGACCATCCGGCCAGGACCGCGAGAACCGCATCCGTTCCGGACAGGGGACGGCAGCCGTGCAACGCGCCGGTTTTCGCGGGTGAGGGAAACGCCGGGACCGGTTTTCTTCAGATCAGTGAAGGTTGCCCCTGTTTCTGCAGTTTTTGTGCGGAAAGCTGGAGCCGAAGGCCCTACCGTGAAACGGAGATCGGGACATGTATCGCCGCAGCGAAAGAAATGAAAGCCTCGCAGGGGCTCGAGCGGATCGAGATCTGCAGTTTCAATTTCAACATGCATTCCCGGTTCGACGATCTGCTCCGCAATCTCGCGGAACTCTATCCCTCGCTGGGGCTCAAGAGCCAGCGGATCGACGCGATAGGGGAGAATCCGGGGCTTCTGGATCTCGAGCTCGCCGCGGGAAAATCGAGCTTTACGGTAGGGATCGAGGGCATATCGCCGAGGCTGCGCTCCCGCCTGCAGAAATCCCTTGACGAAGCGAAGCTCCGTTCGGGACTCGGCCGGATTCTCGACGCGCCCGTACGGGAACTCAAGCTGTTTTTCCTCGCGACCGGGTACGAGGAGCCGGAGGACTTCGACGGATTCAGGGACCTGCTCGCTTTCATCTCCGAGACGATGCGTTCGGTCCGGCGCCTGCCTCGCGTCATAGTCTCCATGACGCCTCTGGTGCGTTTCCCCTTCACTCCGCTCGAAACGGAGCCTGCGCCAGATTCAGGGGAGCTCAGGAATATCATTCTTCAATGCGAGCGGCTGACCAGGGCCAAACGTTTCGAATTCAGGACCGCAGCGTCGTTAAACGATTTCCTGGTTTCACAGATGATCGCCCGCTCGACTGATCCTCGCATCAGAAAAGCGTTTGGAGAAGCGGTGTCGGAAACCGGCTTCGTCTACTACCGGGATATCTCCGACCGTTTCCTCGCCGCGCTTGCGGCGGCTCTCGCCAGGAACGGATTGGAAGCGCGGGAGACGCTCATGGGGATCGATCCTTCGCGGCGGATGCCGCTCGAACCCGCGGCGGCCGACACGTTTCTATCGTCCGTAGGAAAGTCCGCCGGACTCTTTTCCGATATCGGCCATTGCCTTGGAACCATATCCGGAGAGGGAACCTGCCGGGGATGCGGCGCTTGTGAAGACAAGGGGTGGCGTGCGGCGATAACCGGGCGCAGAGGAAAGACCGCGTTCAAGGCGGAAAGGCTGAAAGCCCTTTTCAGGGAGTACGGCAGGACCAGGAGCCTCGGAATCGGCGTGACGATCGGGCCGGATTACCGTGGAACCCCACGCGCATTCATCGCGGCCGCCATCGCCCGCGCGCTCATGAGAGAGGTGCCGTCTCTTGTCAGGGAATACCGCGGCTTCGGGGGAACGCTCGTCGGAGACCGGTTCCGCTCGGACTGGATCGCAGGGGACGAAATATTCATCCTGAATTTCCTGGAATTCCCCGAGACACCCCTGGAGAAGCTGTGCGGGGACGCTTCGCTGCTTCGGAAGCTCGATACCGGAATGGAGCGGAAACTCGGGTTCACGGAGATCCGGAGCGACCAGCCGCAGAGACAGGATGTCTCTCTGGTCTTTCGGATTCCATACAGGTTCGATCCGGTCAGGTTCCTGAACGTAAATGCGATCGGCAACACCATACACCGTATCGGGGAGGAGGCACTGGAATACAGGGTGGCCGCCGGTGCGCTCAGAAAGAAGATAGTGAGGTCGATACGGGTGCGACGGGAAGGAAACGAGTCGGAAGTCGAGGTGGAGACCGGGGAAAAATTCGATTACCCTGCTTTCGTGCATTCGACAATCGATCTGCCCGACGATCGCCATATCGTTCGGATCCAGTGTACGGCGCAGCTCTTCACTTGCTTAAAAACGCCCTGAAGGTGTTTCTCAGGATGCCCACGCCTTTCCGGTATCCCGGGACCTTGTAGAAAAGGGCCATCGTTCTCCCCTTGCCGATTTCATACCTTGGATAACGAAGAATGAAGAAACCGAATATGAGAAAACGCATTATCGAGGAGAGCAGGAAAAGGGAATGGAGCCGATATTCGAAAATCCTCGGCAGCCGCGTTGACAGATAACCTCCAGTCAGACTGAAGAGAAAAACGCAGATGCCGGTAACCGCAACGGAGAAAGAGATGTTCCGCTCGGTTTTTTCTTTGCCGGCGGCGATCAGGAGGTAGTTGAAATTGCTCAGGTTATACCCGCTCCAGCAGCAGCCGGTATAGAAATTGAGTATCCAGATCTGCCACGGCTCGCTGAAAATGATGAACGGCAGCGGCACAGTCGCGATCATGAAAACCGTGATGGAAATCACTGTCCGGTTGCCGAAAGAGTCCGCGACTTTTCCCCAGAAAGGGAGTGCGGCGATTACCCCGAGGGTGACCGCCGCGGAAACCGCAGCCAGACTGAAATAATCGAAGTGAAGATCCCGTATGTACCACACGTTGAAGAAAGGTCCCGCGATCGCTACCGAGCCCTGAACCAGTCCGGAGGAAACGCAATAGAAAATGAACGAGCGCGGCTGGTTGAATATGTTTCCGATTTTTCCTCCGTTTTCCCGGGAATGCCTCAGCGCGGGCTCGAACTGCAGGCTCAGCATGCCGGTCGAGAGAGCGCGGAATATACCCGCGGAAACAAATACCGCGGCGAAGAGCAGCCATTGCGCCGTATCGGTCGTGTAACGGCGCGAGATCATCCCGGCAGTGATCGCGCAGAGGAGCTGTGTGAAGGAAAAAATCCGGTTGCGCCAGGCGAAATGCCTTCCGCGGACCTGTTGCGGCACGAGTTCACCCATCCATGCGATCCAGAATCCGGAGACTACGTTACCGAAAAAACCATACATCGTAAAAAGCAGTACATACGCCCACGCCCTCGTGCGTTCGGGTAAGTATCCGGTCATCGCGGTGAGGAACAGAAACAGCGATTGCATCGCGGTTCCGCACAGCACATACCTTTTCCGCCCTTTCGAAGGATCGGTGAACATGGGCAGCAGGAATTGTCCCAGGGAACTGAGCAGAAGCGGCAGGCTTCCGAGCAGGGCGATGGCAATCGCGGGAGCTTTCAGAAAAACTGCGGCCGCGATACCGAACGTTTCCGCCAGGGTGAGCATGACATTGGAAAAGATGCCGTCCAGGAGGCTGTAAAGAAGCGCCTTGCGATGTTTCGGAGACCGGACCGGAGCGCCTCCGAAAGTCCCGATGGAGGAGTTCATAGGGTCATCGTATGTATAGGAGGAGTGTTCGGAAGAGTCGATTGCATGTCCCGGGTATTCTTTCGTGCTCGCCGG
>CAZGVZ010000122.1:0-7294 GCA_964529145.1 uncultured Fibrobacteraceae bacterium
CGCATCGTTTCACGAATCGCAGCGGATTCGCTGCGGGGATCTGATGCGAATCGATCTGCTTCCGGACAGCGGAGACGGATTCGAACTCCGTAACGTCCTGTTCCACCTTGCCCGTTACTATCAGACGAACGAGTCCTACACCATAAGTCCCGGTGATACCTCCAACTCCTCGGTCCATTTCAGGTCTGAAACGGTGTCGTTTTCACGTGCCGCAGGCGCCCAGCTGGAGCTGCGGGACATTTTCGCGGCAACACCGCCCGTCAGCTTAGGAAGATATCTTGAAATCCGGGATGGTCATCTCCTAGGGATGGTACGGCCGCAATGAAACGATCACCACCAGGCAGACTGTTGATCGTGATCGGGACAGCCGCTTTTCTCGAAGCGGCGGTCGACCCGGGCGGTTTCAACGGTGCACTCTGGGGTCAGACTCCCGAAGAGGTCCGGAAGAACAGCAATGCGGTGACATGGCAGAGCGACCCCGCGGAAAAGGGCTTTCCACCGGAACTTTACGTTTCGGTATTCCGGAGTCCTGCGGTGATTGCCGGTTACAAGGCTTCCGTACGCTACTATTTCACGGAAAACCGACTGTTTCAGGCAACCGCGGATTTCGATTTCGATGATCTCGCGGGTTTCGATTTCAACTACAACGTTTTCCGTAGTGTCAATGAGTATTACAACGCGATCAGGGCCAGAACCGTCCTGTTCGTCCAGGACATTTACGATCTCCTCGCGAAAAAGTACGGTAAGCGCAAGCCTGTGTTCAAGGGCCTCGATCCTCGCGACGTATTCCGGGACCTGGACCGTTATGTGCTGCAGGAGAGGTGGAATCTGCGTTACCATCCTTACGATTTTTACCTTAACATCGTTACCTCCACTTATGCCCGCTGGGATTTTCCGCAAACGAGAGTCCTCTTTTCAATCAATATCGCCGCGTCGCAGAAACGGTTCGATTACCTGCTTTCTCTCTCGTCGAACCGGATCGCAGGCCCGCTCCGCAGGGCCATTGACAAGGCACGGGCGAAAGGTCTGTAGCTCTTCTCCGGATGATGAGATGTGCTGGCCACTGGCGTTAGTTTTTTCATGGCGCGAGCGGCGGGCCCACTTTTTGCTTGTCCTTCGAACGATCGGACCGGCCCGACGGTCCATCGGCAGAATCGATTACAACGGCCAACAAACGCGGTTGGGCTTGAGCGGGCACAACCCGCAAAAAGGCCAAGGCGGTTTGGGGTCTGGTGAGACTCGAATCGACCATATGCGGAAAACCTGCAGGATTGAAGCGTGACACGACGGCATGATCCGGATGAGGGTTTATTCCAGTGGGTAAGCAGGATAACGATGGAAGAAAGATGAACATCGGGGAAAAAGAAGAACCGGCCGATAGTGCCGGGTTTGCCGGATTTCTGGCGATGAACCGCGACACCATACTCGGGAGCGGCCTCCGTGCGGCCGCGGAGCGGACGAATGCGATTCCCGCGCAGCGGGCGCTGGAAAACGGATTTCCCGTGTTTCTCGATCTGCTCACGGGACTTTCGGAGAAAACGTTTTTTGCCGGCGACCTGCGGGAAATCGTGAGGAGCCCGGCATCTTCGTTCGGAGAGAAGCTCCATGACCTGGGATTCAACGTATCGCAGGTCGTGGGCAGTTTCGAGGTGCTGAGCGATGCGATAATCCGCGTGGCGAAGGAGAAGAACCGGAATTTCGGGATCGGCGAGTATGGGATAATGAACGGTTTTCTGAACCAATCGGTCGCATGCGCGGTCGAAGCATTTCAGGAGCTGCAGATTCGGTCAACCGGAAAGAGATACGGCCTGCGGCTCAGAGAACTGGTGCACGACCTCAGAAACGTACTTACGGTCCTGACCGGTATATATTCTCTGGTCAGGGACGGATCCACTCCGCTCAAGCCGAGCGCAGCGCTCCTTTTCGAGAAGAACCTGGAAAGAATGAGACTGATCATCGATCGGACGATGGAAGAATCGCGGCTCGAAGAGGAAAATGCCGGTCCTGTGCGAGGCGGTCGGTCGGAGGGAAGCGGCAACTTTTGACAAGTCGGGCGTAACCTGTTATCGGCCGCAGATCGGGTTACCGGTCTATGGATTGGAGCGGGGCACGGCTCTGAAGGCTTGCTCACGGTTCGGCAGGGGCGAACGGATCGAAAACCGTTTTCCACATCAGCAGGCTGTCGGATCCGCCGGTGTTCTGGGTACTGGAGGCGAGGACGTCGGACGTGAGCAGCAGGTCGATTTCCTCGAGTTTCGACCGATAGGATGAAAGCCGGGCGATTTCTCCGTCGTAGGCTGCGTGAACGGCCCCGTCGAAAGTCATTCCGGCTGTCCAGCTTTCGAGAAAGATGACGGGTGAGAAAATGCTGAACGAATTGACGTCGAGCGCTCCGTTTACCGCGGTAATCCCGGCCCTTTCCCAATCCGGAATCATGAAGGACCCGTAGCAGCAGGTCTGGTACAGCGCACGGATGGAAACCGAGCGGTTCTTCAGGCTGTCCGTAAAGGCGGAGACATCGCGGGACCCGTCGGCGAAAAGGACGGACGATCGTCCTGTCCAGAGATCGTATCCTCCGTGCAGGTTGAAAATCATGTCGATGACGAAACCCCCGTTTTGCAGGGAGGAAAGGGAATCGAGCAACGCCTTTTCCGTGGCTCCGGAGTCGGTGAGCCGGACCGTCCGGGAATAATACGGCCGTGCCGCCCCGGTGAGCTCCCGGATCTGCCAATCCTCGCCGAACCGGTCGATGACTTCCTCGAGAGTCGCACTGTCCGGGATTTCAGTTTCGTCCACTTCGAATACATCCGCGAAAATCGAATTCAGCTGATCGCGGAAGATCGCGTATCCGAGTGAAAGCATGGAATCGAGCAAGTCGTTGTTCTCGACGACTATGACGAGCGCTTCTTTTCCCGTTTTGGCGTAGTCGACGGATGACGGATTATAATTGTTGCCGCAATTCCAGAGCACCAGGGCAACCAGGGACACTGCCGGATTCCTGAACGCTTTTATCATGAAGAAACCTCCGGGCGAAAATCCGCCAAACTTTGACGGATCGGGGTTGCGATATAAGACCGGATGGCGGCCGGAACCGGGAACCGTGAAGAGGACCCTGCAGGTCGTTTCCGCTATAGCGGCACATTCGACTCTCGCGCACCGTTGTGGTCAGGCAGGGAAGAGGGAATCCGGTATACACGTTTTCAGAAAGCGAAGCTTATTCCGAATCCTGTGAATCCGAGAACGCCGATCGAAGACCCGATCACAGTCGCAGCCACGTTTCTCGAAAATTCCTTCCTTCTTTTATTATACTGTTCGGAAGGATAATCGGGATCTCCCTCGCTCTCTTCGTTCCATGTCTTGAGCACCGAACCGGCATTGATCCCGAAAACGACGCCGACCACCGAACCCGCGATACCCGCTCCCAGACATGAATAGCGGATGATCTGAGTGGCGGTTCGTCCCCTGTCCTTATTTTTTCCGGGTACTCCGGTGGCCGGATCCGGTTTGGCCGGAGCGGCGGCATCCATGTTGCCGTCGTAGGAGTAGGGTATATTGTCCTGAACGAATTGAATTTTATCGTTGATAGTGAAATGGAACTGGCCGTTTTGCCGAAACAAACCGTTTTCGATTCTGATATCGGTTTTCTGCGATTTGATTCCGTATACGGAAAAGCGGAGGTCCAGACTTTGTAACAGCACCGTTCCCGATTCCCTTGAGATGAGAATTCCATTCCAGTCGAAGGGGTTCGGCAGCTGTTCGCTCTGCGGGTTGAACTCGCCGTCGTTGATCGAGGTGAAAACCACCGTCTGCCCGGTCGTCCCCTCGACTGTGAGGTTCCCCTGTACAGTCAATCCTGTAAAGGGCTTGAAGAGAAAGACGCAACCCCCTTTTATCGTGACCTTGCCCTGTTCCGGCACCAGAATGTCCTGTTCCACTATATAGGGATTCCCTCCGGGTTCGAAGGTCATGTTGGTGATGTCACCGGTTATGTGGGTTTCCGCGGAAAGCGTACCGGACAAAAGTGATATCACCATCCACCATCTTCGAATCGACTTCATAACCTCTCCAATACTGAAACGCTGCAGGGTTATAACGGTTTTGTGTTAATGTCATAAAATAGTTGATCATTTCACGCAAAAACAACAGATCCGTCCGGAATGTTCATTTCCACGGTGCCATGACCCGGCCCGGTCATGCGGTCCGCTGAATCCGGAGTTTTCGTATGGAATGAACCCGCGGAAGTTCCTGCATTCGGCAAAACCGGGTATGAAGCTCTCGGGCGGTATATCGAGTTCCTGCCCGAGAGCGGGCTTGTCGCGGATGCACGGTTCACACCGCGGACCCCGCACCTGCCGTATATGTCGGCAAACGACTGATTAAAAAAGCTATTACCAACGCTCTTTGCCGACGGAAAATCGTTCTACCGGAGAAATGTCCAACAGGACTTTCCGAAGAATCTTCCGGCGATAAAACAAAGGTCGCACATTGGAAAGGATTTCTGAAAAAGAGCGATCTCAATGCGGGAGAACTCGCTGCGGTGATCGCATCCATTAAAAAACCTGTAATAGAAATTTCCGACTTACATTGGTAAACTTTTTTTTCAAAATGCTCCGATGCTTCCTGCCGCATAGACAGCTTCGTCATTTTTCCGCAACCCCTGGGTCAATCTTTATCGTCTTTTCCCCATGTTCGATCCGGTAACGGCCCGTCGCGAAGAGGGATATGTAATTGCTTCCCCGCAATCGAAAGCATTCGATGACCCCTATTCTTTGCATCGATTGAACCGGCCATTGTGACATCTTCCCCGCCCTGAATCACAGGGTTTACGGCACGTTTGATAAAATATGTTTCTTGGCCCGCTCGTACCTCCAGGTAACGAAAACCGCCCTTAAGAACAAAATATTGCTTCAAAAATGAAGATCTTGCATGGTTGCAGGAGCCAAGTAAATTATTATCCATGCACCACTGATCCGCTTATTAAAACGACAAACGGAACAGTACACGATCGACAAGGAACTTCGCGTGACCGCTTATACTCCGGATTGGCGATAACAGGAACCTGATCTGGATCCGATCGGGAAAAGGAAACAAGGACCGGGCGGTAAGCCGGATGCCGCCCTTCATAAAAAGATGGAAGAACATTGCAGACGTGGATTTTCACCTCGTCACAAACCGGCAAAAGAATGACGGCGGAAACTGTTTCGAAGATTTGTTACAATGCTTGTGAAAAAGCGAAATTGAGGAGAAAAGGCGGAATTCATACCCTGCGACACAGTTTCGCGACTCATCATCTGGAGAACGGGGTGGACCTGCGGTATATCCGGGAATTACTCGGTCATGCCGGTTCCAAAACAACGGAGATCTACACCCATGTCGCGTCACACCCGTTGTCAGAAATCCGCAGTCCGGTATCGAGGATAAGGTTCTAGAGGAACAAAGGATGTAACCAGCCGGTATAGCCTTTATACTTTTAATGGAATAAAGGCTATAACTTTGGAAGAAAATGACCATTCGGGGCAGGGGGATTGCCTGGAAGGAGTTGTGCAAAATAAACCAGGCAAGAATGAATTATAGGCGCGCGCGAAAACCAAAGGCAATAAAAATGCAGAAGTCGGCGGCGCAGAAAAAAGAATAGGAAATTAAGAGGGGGGTGCCGGAATGAATAAAGAATTTAAAAGCCCTTAAACTCAAAGGCTATTTTAAGAAAAGCCGCGCCCCAAGAAAGGCCCGGTCGTCCTAACCGGGCGTAAGAAAAAGGCGAAGCAAAAAAGGTCGGAATGAATCAAATGAATATTTCAGATGATGGATTGGCAATACCTGACGTGGGTTCGTGGGCGAAGGAAAAATATGCCTTGGTTCAAACCTACTGCTCGGTATTTACTCAAAGCATGAAACCACCTAAATGGCAGTCGCTCGTCCATATCGATTTATTCGCTGGTGCTGGTTATGCAAGAATAAGAGAAACTTCTGAAGTTGTTTTTACTTCGTCGTTGCTCGCATTAGGTATCCAAAATCAATTCAATCGCTACATTTTTTGTGATATCGATTGCGATAACAATGCGGCTTTGCAGGCTCGGGTGCAGAGGCTTTATCCTGAAGTCGATGCACGATTTCTCTGCTGTGATGTCAATCAATCAACTCAACAAATTCTAACTCATTTACCAAAAGCGAACAGAGATTATAAGGTGCTTGCCTTCTGCTTTGTTGATCCCTTTAAATTGGACAATTAAGCATTTTCTACGATTGAAAATCTTTCTACCCGCTTTATGGATTTTCTTGTACTCGTTCCTACTGACATGGATGCAAATAGAAATGTTGCCCCGTATACAGCACCTGCGAATAATGTCGTTGCAAAATTTATTGGACGGAATGATTGGCGGGATAGATGGAATTCCGCTTCAGACAAACAGTTTGGCCTATTTGTACTTGATGAATTTTCTTCCCATATGCAAGAATTAAGCTACAAGCCACAGCAAAATAATGAATCTGTGCTCGTACGGAATACTCAGAAAAACGCACCATTATATCGCCTTGCCTTCTATAGCAGACATGACCTTGGAAAAAAATTCTGGAAAGAGACAAAGAAATACAATAACCCGCAAACCAGTTTATTCGATTAGAGGGGTACATGGCAGCCAATTCACGTATTGAATGGACCGAAACAACCTGGAATCCAATCACCGGCTGCACCAAGCATTCCGCCGGCTGTTTGAATTGCTATGCCGAAAGGATGGCCAAGCGTCTTCAAGCAATGGGCGTCGAGGCGTATCAATTCGGTTTTTCCCCGGTGTTTCACGAGCATTTACTCGAAAAACCGCTATCCTGGAAAAAGTCCCGTATGATTTTCGTAAATTCAATGAGCGATACCTTTCACGATGACATAACGGACGAGCAGATCTTAAAGCTTTTTTCTATTATGAATCACGCACGATGGCACACCTTTCAGGTTTTGACAAAGCGCTCAGATAGACTTTTAAAATTATCCAAAAAAATCAAATGGACACCCAATATCTGGCAAGGCGTAACAGTGGAACACACTGCAACACGATCACGAATAGAGGATTTACGTCTGGTGGGCGCACAAACAAAATTCCTTTCAATCGAGCCCTTCATCGGCCCGATCGCCGGATTAAATCTTACCGGTATTGATTGGGTAATTGTTGGTGGCGAATCAGGTCCGGGCGCAAGGCCAATGAAAAAAGAATGGGTTACCGCCATTCGCGACGTTTGCGTGAAAACAAAGACACCGTTTTTCTTCAAACAGTGGGGTGGAGTCCGCAAAAAGCAAAATGGC